>JANODS010001503.1:0-5082 GCA_031412835.1 Acidobacteriota bacterium
GGCAGCGGCATGGGCAGCGGTGTATATAGGTCGTCAGGGGGAGGAGCCGTCTCCGCCGCCGGCGCCGGCGTCGCCCTTTACGACCGCGCCCAAACCCTCGAACAGCTCAGCCGCACCGCCAAAGACCGCCAAGCCAACGCCCCCGCCATCGCCGTCATCGCCCGTGAAATGGCCAGCCCCCAAATGGTCAACGGCTACGGCTCCATGGGCGGCGAAGAGTACTTCAGCTATCTCAACGTCTCCGATAGCCTCCGCCGCGTCGGAGGCGAACCGTGGGAGAAGTGGAACCGCGAGATCAAAGCCAAACTCGTCAAACTCCAAAACGCCGACGGCACCTGGGCCGGCCACCACTGCATCACCGGCCGCGTCGCCGTCACCAGCGCCGCCATTCTGACCCTGACCGCGGAACGCCAACCCCAATGAAACGCCGACAATTCCTCTCCGCGATCATCGGCAGCAGCGCCCGCAATCGCGGCATCGCCTACCTCGCCAAACGCCAGAGTCCGGACGGCAGTTGGACCAGCAATACCTACGGTCTCCTCCGCTCCGGGCTCTCCCTAACACCCTTCGTCTTGAACGCTCTCCTCGACGCCGGCGTCCCCAAAACTGACGCCCGTTTAACTAGAGCCCTCGCCTTCCTCCTCCCTCGCATTACCGCGGAGGAGGGCGACTACCCCTGCTACGCCAACGCCCTCGCCCTCCGCGCCGTAGTCCGAATGAACGACCGAAACCACCCGGTCGTCCCCAAGCTCATCGACTGGCTCCGCACCCAACAAATGTCGCCCGAAAACGGATGGGCCGAACCCGACCCCGCCTTCGGTGCCTGGGGCATCGGCGGCCAACCCCGCCTCGCCCCAAACTCCGGCCACGTCGATCTCTCCATGACCCGCCACGTCCTCGAAGCCCTCGCCGAAGCCGGCCTGCCGCCCACCGACGAAGCCATGCGCAACGCTCAAGTCTTTGTCCGCCGCTGCCGCAACCCCGTCGGCGGCTTCTTCTTCTCCACCGTCGAAACCGGTGCCAACAAAGCCGGTGAGGACTCCACTGGCTACCTCGCCTACGGAACCACCACCGCCGATGGCCTCATCTGCCTCCTGGCTACCGGAGCCCCCGACACGGCCCCATCCCTGGCTTGGCTCCGCAAACACGACCATCCCGCCCTCCCCCCGGGCTTCGTCACCGCCGCCCGCCAGCGTTATGCCGAAGGCCTGCGTTACTACTACGCGGACGCTGCGGTCCGCGCCTTTCGCGCCGCCGGTCTCCGCCGCTCCGTCCCTTTCGCCGCCGTCCTTGAAAAAGCCCAACGTCCCGACGGCAGTTGGGTAAATCCCGAAGTCCTAGTCAAAGAAGACGACCCCCTCATCGCGACTGCCTTCGCCATCTCCGCCTTAAGCTGATAGCGTGTCGGCGGCCCCGCCATTAACCACTGGCTTACTCGATCAACCTCCCGAAAGTGAGTAACACTTGGACCAACTTCGTCGATTGTTTCCATTTGACGTACCCACTCCGAGCGCGCGAACCAAAGCTGCGATTCTCGCCACCAACGTCCACTCTGTCCGTCCGCTGTTGACCAAGGCGACGCCGTTGGTCAAGGGGGAGCACTGGAGAAACGTGGTGAGGTATTTCCACCCGGGATCGCCCCCGTTCGGGGTGCTCCCACAACCCGCGAACGGCGGCGTAATCGTCGATTGTCGGGTTAAACTCAAACTTGGAGCAGGACTCCGAGCACCTTAAACCGAAATGCGTGAGAAAGTTAATTGATCCATGTTGATGACAAAGAACAAAGGCGCGCCCAAAAACGGAACACGAAAACCGGGGCTATTGACGGAAGAACGGCGAAGAGCAATCCACGGGATGATCGAACGGCAGGGGCGGGTCGTGATCTCAGAGCTATCACGGCACTTTGAAATCTCAGCCGTTACGGCACGGGCGGATATTAATGAGCTGGAAAAACGGAATCTCCTGGTTCGTTCCCATGGCGGGGCGATCCGCAAACATGATCCTTCAGCCGACGCGCCGTTGGAGGTCAAGGAGTCGCAACACCACGAAGAAAAAGTGAGGATCGGCGAGTTGGCCGCGGCGCTGGTCCGTGAAGGTCAGACCGTGTTACTCGACTCGGGTACGACGACACTCGAAGTAGCCCGTGCCCTGCGGCGGCAGAAGCTTGGGAGAGTGACGGTAATTACAAATTCGTTGACCATCGCCTGGGAACTGAGTTCGGTGCCGGAAATCAGTTTGATTATGGTGGGCGGGATGCACCGGCCGATATCACGCTCGTTTGCTGGTCCTCAGGCGCAGAGACTGCTGGCGGATTTGCGGGTGGACCATCTGTTTCTAGGAGTTGATGGTTTAGAGCCGGAGGTAGGGCCGTCGACGCCGGATATTCTCGAAGCGGAACTAAACGCGACGATGATCCGCTCGGCCCGCGAAGTTACCGTGGTTACAGATTCGAGTAAGATCGGCCGATCGAGTCTGTCGACGATCGCGCCTACGGCGAGCGTGAACCGAATCATCACCGATAAGGGAATTTCGGTTTCTCACAAACAAATTTTGGAAAGTAAGGGCGTCGAGGTGATCGTGGTCGGAGAGGCCGAATGACCACCCGGGCGCAAGCCGCCGGTGCATTGGCCGTGAGCCTTTGTGTGTGGCGGCTGGCGGGTATGGCCGGGGCACCACCAATTGTGATGGAGGACGTCAGCCGGCGAGCCGGCATCGACTTTGTGCTCCGGAACGGCGCGGCGGACGAGTGGCGACAGATCGAAACCATGGTGGCCGGAGCGATCGCCTTCGACGCCGATGGCGACCAACGCACGGACCTGTACTTCGTCAATGGTGCCTCCGGGTCCGCCCTGCAAAAGGACTTACCGAGAGATGGAAACCGGCTCTATCGGAATCGCGGAGACGGGACGTTTTCGGACGTCACGGCGGCCGCGGGCTTAACGGGCGAGGGCTTCGGCATTGGGGGTGCGGCGGCGGATTTCGATAACGACGGAGACCAGGATTTGTTCGTGGCCGGGGTCGGACGGAACTTCCTCTACCGGAACCGGGGTGACGGGACGTTTGAAGACGCGACGAAGCAGACGGGCTTCGAGAACGGAAAAGGATGGGCCGTTTCGGCAGGCTGGTTTGACTATGACGCCGACGGGTTGTTGGATCTTTTCGTTGTGAATTATGTAGCTTGGCAACCCGGCGCGGATCCGCCCTGTAAGACGGGTGGCGTAAGGACGTACTGCCATCCCCGGCACTATGCGGGGCTACCGAATCAGTTGTATCGGAACAATGGGGATGGGACCTTTCGCGATGTTTCGGCGGCCGCGGGTATCGGCGCCGCCGTGGGAAAAGGGATGGGGCTCGCGTTTCTGGACTTCAATAACGACGGGCGCTTGGACGTCTTTGTGGCCAACGATGCCATGCCCAATTTCCTCTTTCGGAATGAGGGAGAAGGGCGATTTCGCGAGGTCGGAATGCAAGCCGGTGTCGGCCTGAACGAGGACGGTCGCGCCCTGAGTTCGATGGGGGCGGACGCGCGCGACGTCAACAACGACGGACGCGAGGATCTCTGGCTCACCGCGAATGCCAACGAGACGTTTCCGCTCTTTGTGAATCTGGGCCGCGGGTTGTTCGGCGATGAGACCTATTCGAGTTCCATTGGGCGGGCGACCATGGCATTTACGGGTTGGAGTAATGGCGTCTTTGATCTGAACAACGATGGGCGGAAAGATCTGTTTGCCGCTTGTGGTTCGATTGACTCCAATACAGAGGCGTTTTCGCACCGAACATCGAAGCAGGCGAATCGTGTTTTCGTGAACCAGGGTGGGGGTATCTTTGCAGCCGCGAGCGCGGGGCCGAGCCAGGCGATGCACAGAGGGGCGGCCTTTGCGGATTTTGATGGAGATGGCAAAGTGGACGTCGCGGTGACGCGGATCGGAGAGCCCGCCTTGCTCCTGCGCAACGCTTCGCCGGCGACGGGGCATTGGCTGGGCATCCGGTTGCGCGGCCGCCGGGCGAATCGCGACGGCCTGGGTGCGATGATTCGCGTGCGGGGGGCCTCCGGCGCGCAACAGTGGAACCGAGTAACCACGGCGGTCGGCTACGGATCCTCTAGCGATCGGGTGGCGCACTTTGGAATGGGAACCGATGCGCGGGCCCAGGAGATCGAGATTCAATGGCCCGGCGGGGATCTGCGAACGTTGAAGGACGTCGCGGTGGACCGTGTGCTGGACGTCGAGCAACGCTAAGGCTGCTTGCGGCGGAATTCGAACTCGCCTAGACGAAGTTCGCGCGCGGCATCGACGTCGCGGCCCAGGCGCTGGTACGCTCTGGCGAGAAGAAAGTGGGCGTTGGCGTCGGAGGGATTGCGGCGGACGGCTTCTTCCAGGCGCTGCGCCGCGGGTTTGAGCTTACCTTGTTGCAGCAGCACGCGACCGAGTTCGAGAGACGCGCGAGGCGTGGCTTTTGAGGATTCCACGGCTTCGCTAAGGACGCCGACGGCTTCCGGCAGACGGCCCTGACGAAACAGAAAGGCCCCGAGATCGACGCGGGCATCTTCCGCGCCGGAAGGGCCTAGCGCCACGGCCCGGCGAAGGTGCTGCTCCGCTTCAGCGTCGCGACCGAGGGCGAGATAGTTCAGGCCGGTCGCACGATGGACCCGAGCCGAGGGCGTCGCTGCAAGAGCAAGATCAAAGGCTTGGCGGGCCGGTTCGTATTGAGCCAAAACGTGCCGGTTGCGAGCCAAATAGTAGCAACTGTCGACCGGCGGCTTCTCGAGGGCGCAAGCGCGCAGCAGGGCGGGTTCAGCCTCGGCGAGACGATTCGCGGATAGTCTTGCAAGGCCGAGAAATCGCCACGCTTGGGCGTCGGACGGCGATTGCGCAACGGCGCGGACGAACTCCGCTTCGGCCTCGGCGGGGCGGCCCACAGAGAGCAGCACCTGGCCCAGCTCCACGGCCGACTGCGCGGGCATGAGGCCGACGGTGAGGAGGAGCGTCAAGAAGAGCCGAGCCATGGTCCCCATCTTATAGCCGTTGGATCGTGATATTCTTCCCCCGCAGTCTACCCTGATGAAAATCCTCTTTTTGCTTT
>JANODS010001504.1:0-2600 GCA_031412835.1 Acidobacteriota bacterium
TGTTCAAACTTGTATAATTCTGGAACGAAAAGCCCGGATACGTCTGCGCCTGCCACTGGCTCACCGTCGCAGCCGAAAAGCCCAGCGCCGTCCCGTTCCTCCCCTGCGAAGGCGACACCTGATTCTCCCGCCAACGCCCAGACCCCACCAACACATTGATCACCCACGTCGGCGTCGGCGTCAACGTCGTGCCAATCACAACATGATGCCGCGGATTCACATCTGAAAAATTCGTGTCCGCGCCATTCCCAAAATACGTCGGTGCCACGTTCTCCTGCCATGCCTTCGTCACCCGCCCAAACATGCTCATCTTCTCGTTTCGCGCCCAGTCAATCCGTAAGTCTAAGCGGTCATTCGTCGTCACCGTCTTGCCCGCCGCTACAAAATTTCGCGTATTCGTAAACGCGTCCCCCGTCGTATTCCCCTGCGGAAAAAGCTGCATCACCTTCACCGCCACCGGATCAAACATCGTCGTCGGAATCCGATTCCCCGGAAATGGCGTCCGCACAAACCCAGCACCCGCCGGGTTCGGCACCGTTGTAAACGGATCAAAAATCGGCGACACCACCCCAGCTACGTTCCTCGTCTCCGAGAAGTCCCCCGCCCGCTGCAACGACGTCGGAACATTCGAAATGTTCGTCCCCGGATTCCCGTCTCGCCGACCCTCATACGCCGTGAAGAAAAATAGCTTCTTCGCCTTCCAAATCGGCCCCGCGAACGTCGCCCCAAACTGGTTCCGCTGGAAACTCGGCCGCTTAATCCCCGACCTGTTATTCGCCCAGCTATTAGCATCCAAATTGTTATTCCGCAGGAAGTTATAAACCGACCCGTGGAAGCTATTCGACCCGCCCTTCGTAATCATGTTCACCGCGCTGCCGTCGCTCTTGCCGAACTGCGCGTCAAACTGGTTCCGCTGAATGTTCATCTCCTGCACCGAGTCCACCGACGGCGAAGCGATCAGCCCGCCCCAGTCCACCGCCGCCGCCGGCACCCCGTCAATCAACGTCAACCCCGCTTGTCCACGTCCCCCGTTCATCGAAAACCGATTGTGATTCTGGTCCTGCGTCGCCTGCGAAATCCCCGTGCGCACCGCAATCACGCCCGCATTCACATGCACCAACGCAAACGGATTCCGCGCGTTCGTCGGCAAATCCAGCATCGCCTGCGAATCCAACGTCACCGCCCGATTCGCCGTTTGAGTATCCAGCAAAGTCACCGCCGCCGCCACCTCCACCGTCTGCGTCACCTCGCCTAACTGCAACGCGAAATTCAGCTCCAGCGTCTGGTTCACCCGCAACACCGCCCCCGTCTGCACGCTCTTCCGAAAACCCTTGAACTCCACGCTCACTTCGTACCCGCCCGGAGGCAGTTGCGAAAACACGAACAACCCGTCCCCACTCGTCACCACCTGCCGCTGATCCCCCGTCGCCTCGTTCTTCGCCCGAACGATCGCCCCCGGAATCGTCGCCGCATTGGGGTCGGTCACCACCCCGGAGATTGTCCCCGTAAATGTTTGCGACCAAAGCATCGGCAATGCCAAAATCGTGAGCGACAAGGCTTTCAGTGTCTTCATGGTCCCGAAATCATATCAAAATAGAATTTCAGATGTCACCCCGTCTTCTCCTCGCCCTCGCCCTCGCCTTCTCCCTCCCCGCCCTGGCCGAAACCGGTAACGCCCCCTGCGCCCGCTGCCACCCCGCCATCGCCAGCCAATACTCCCGCACCGGCATGGCCCAAGCCTCCGGCCGCACCAACCCGGCAAACCCCAAAGAATCCTTCGCCCAACCCTCCGCCGCCCAAGCCACCGTCTCCCCCTCCTTCGAACTCCAACTCGCCTCCACCACCCGCCAACTCGAATGGTTCCTCGGCTCCGGCCACATCGGCCGCAGTTACCTCTTCCGCAAAAACAACCAACTCTTCCAATCCCCCCTCTCCTACTACTCCGAACCCCAAAAGTGGGACGTCTCCCCCGGCTACGAAAACCGCCCCTACCTCGAACTCACCCGCCTCGTCGACCCTGCCTGCCTCCAGTGCCACGCCAGCCGCCTCCAACCCGCCTCCGCCCCCCAGCCCTTCCTCGAACCCGGCGTCAGTTGTGAACGCTGCCACGGCCCCGGCGAGAAACACTCCGCGCAACCCACCCCCCGCAACATCGTCAACCCCGCCAAACTCGCCCCCATCCCCCGCGCCTCCGTTTGCGCCCAATGCCACCTCACCGGCGCCGCCCGTATCGCCCGAGCCAACCGCGACCGCTCCTCCTACACCCCCGGCGAACCCCTCTCTAACGCCCTCGCCATCTTCGTCTGGAACGCCCCCAACGCCGACTCCCCCAACGCCACCAGCCACTTCGAAAGACTCGCCACCAGTCGTTGCCAACAAGCCAGCGGCTACAAGTTATGGTGCGGCTCCTGCCACCCTGCCCACGCCGACGCAACCCCCGCCCAGTATAACCAAAAGTGCCAAACCTGCCACGCTCCCGGCACCTGCAAAGCCAACGCCGGCGACGCCTGCATCACCTGCCACATGCCCAAACGCGCCCCCACCCGCTCCCTCGAACACCTGGCGGGCCCTGACCACGCGGTCCCGCCGGCGCGGCCGCC
>JANODS010001505.1:0-3961 GCA_031412835.1 Acidobacteriota bacterium
CGGATGGGAGGTGCCAGCCTGAGAACTCAGATGCGAACGGTCCATTTTGAGGAACCGCGCACAACGGACTCGCTTCGGCACGGCAGGATAGGCGAGTTCCTCGCCCGTTGGTGCCGTGCCTGCGCGGCCTGTGCGCTTTTGGAGAACCCGGCGTTACCGGAAGCCGACGCGGGTAGAATTGGGCATCAGCGGACCGAAATGATGAACCCAAGAGAGGACGCCGAAGTTCCATTCGGTTGCGCGGGATGGGATCGAATCCAAGGATAAATGAAGTGCTTGCGATTTGTTATTACACTGGTAGTTACGGGAGCGAAGCCGCAATGATCGAACTCAAGGTCCGCAAATTTGGAGATTCGTTGGGCGTGGTTTTGCCCGAAGAAGTGATCAGCCGCCTCCAAACCAAAGACGGCGAACCGCTATTCCTTCTGGAAGCTTCCGACGGCAGCTACCGCCTGAGCCATCACGATCCCACATTCGAGGCGAAGATGGCAAAAGCGGAGGACATCATCGGGCGTTATCAGAATACGCTTCATGAACTGGCCAAGTAATGGAACCGATCTGGGTTGACAGGCGGGACGTCCTCGCTGTCCACGACATGTTGCTTGCGTTGCACGGGGGCATGCTCGGCCTGCGAGACGAAGGTCTGCTGGAATCGGCGTTGGCGCGCGCCCAACAAATCTGGAACTATGGAAGCCCGGACCCAATTGCCATGGCGACAGCGTATACCTCTGGAATTGTCCGCAACCATCCATTTTTCGACGGCAATAAAAGAACCGGATTTGTGACCGGCATTCTATTCCTGGAACTCAACGGCTACCGCTTCACCGCCAGCGAGGAAGCTGCCGCGCAAGCCGTCTTAAGCTTGGCCGCGGGGCAGATGGATGAGATCGGCTACACGAGCTTCCTTCGTGCGAATTCGGTTTCGGCATAGCTTGGCTTGATTCTTGCCGCCGACTGGTACGCCTCTGTTACTCGTCCTAGTTTGGCGGAATTGGATCCGCGAATCGCGGCGAGCTTGAGTTCAAGGCAGGCGATGTTGGACCTGGGCCGGATGGGTCCGCGGTTGGTGGGGGCCGCCGCACTGGGTGTGGGATTGACTTCGCTGTTTATTACGGCGATTGGGTTGTATGGGGTGACGGCTTTTCTGTCGTCCCGGCGAACAACGGAGATTGGGATTCGGATGGCGCTGGCGGTGCCGTCGTGGGGGGCGGCGCGGGTGGACCTGGTGGCGGCGCGGCGACAGGACGGGTAGGGAGCTGGACCCTGGGGGGGGCGGGTTAACGGTAGGCGTCTTTGCGGTCCAGGATGCGATGGATCGCGATGCCATCGGTGGTTTCTTTGAAGACGACGCGGTAGTTGCCGACGCGAAGGCGCAGGAAACCTTCGAACTCGCCGGAAAGCGGCTTGACGAGGCCCGCTCGGGTTTCGGCGTAGCGGTGTATGGCTTCAAGAATGGTCATGGCGATGTGCCGAGGGATGGCACGGACCTGCGACGGGACCTCAGGCTCGAAGTGGATCTTCTTCACGACTATCCTTTGGGAAGATCGCCACGTATCTGTTCCATGGTGAAGCCGAGTTCGGCGACGACCTGTTCGAATGGGATGCCTTGGCCTCCGTTGCGGAAGTACTCGTTAGAGGCGTGCAGGGCCCGGCGGTCTTCCTCGGTGAGTTCCTCGTCGTCGTCGTCGATCATTACTTCGAGCAAAGAGCGGACCGCGCCGAGTTTGGCCGGAGGAAGCTGATCGAGCAAGGCGTGCGCTTGCTGGAGTTCTTGTTGGAGATCGAGTGCCATGAGGTTTACTCCTTTACCAACGACGATTTCGATGACGGTGGCATTTCCTTCATCGTACACCGCGCTGCCTGGCATGGGGGGAGGGGCTGGCTGATTGGAGCAGATCGTATGAGTGGGGTTGCGCCGCGTTGAAAAAAGTCGAGCGACAACGGGGCGGGTCGCCTGGTCTGGAGGCGCGACTCGCGGGATCGGCACGGCGCGCAGTCGGCAACGTAGGCGGATCGGAAAAAGGAACGTCGTGGGTCGGATGCCATGCCAAATTATTGGGCGTTCGAAGAATACCCAAGCCGTCCGTAGGGGAGTGATACATTGGGTCGGTAGCATTTCGAACGAGTCAGAAAACAAGATGAATATTCCAATCGCCATTCTTCAGATCGTCGTCGCCGTGGGACTTTTAAATGTATGGCTGATTCGCTACGGTCAAAACACGGCCTACCGCGGAGGCCAAGCCCGTTCGATGCCGGAAGAGTTCGCCACCTACGGGCTCCCGGCTTGGCTTGTCTACGTCGTGGGTGCTCTCAAAGTCGGGTCCGCGGTGTGCCTGATTCTGGGAGTCTGGTTTCCTTCCCTAGTGCTCCCGGCCGCGGTGGTCGTTGGCATTCTGATGGTGGGGGCGCTGGCGATGCATATGAAGATCGGAGACCCCTGGAAAAAGTCCGTGCCCGCGGTGGTTATGCTCACGCTCTGCCTTCTCATCGGGTGGGGCATGCGGGGCTGATTTCGCTTAAAGCGCCGACACGAAGATGTAACCGTTCAAGACTCCAAGGCTCAATGCGGGGAGAGCGGCGATAAGCGGATCTCTAATGCGGACGCGGGTGATGACCCCGAGAATCATCATCGCCGTCAAGCCAGCACCGGCAAGGATGAGCGCGGGGTGGTAAAACTGTCCCACCACGATCCCGAGGCTGCCGGCGACCTGGAGAGCTCCGGTGAGGACGCGGAAACGGGCGAGACCGTAGCGCTGAAACTCCGCCACCATGCTATCCGATAGG
Organism: Acidobacteriota bacterium; assembly: GCA_031412835.1. Lineage (GTDB taxonomy): Bacteria > Acidobacteriota > Terriglobia > Bryobacterales > Bryobacteraceae. Next base: position 2,785 of record JANODS010001505.1, read on the forward strand.
AGAGCGTGGAATCCGTACCCCGCAAAAAGGATGGCGGAGATGGACTGGGCGACGACATCGGTGATCTCAGGCATACCTATTTGACTCCTGGTACAAGAATTCGGCGTTTAATCGGGCCGAGGCGGGGTTGGGGAGTTATCTCTATCGCCCTTGCCGCTCCGCGGGCGTCGACTGGCGAGGTCCGCAAACGCAGGTTTAGTTAGAAACCGACGCGGGTGGGGTTCCAGCCTCCGACGATGGTCCAGGGGCTCGTTTTGACCGGGTTGCCGGGGGTGGCTAGCGTCTGGGTGGCCGTCCAGATGCCGATTTGCTTGTGCTGGAAGGCGGCGTTAAAGAGTATGTTGAGAGAAAACGCCAACTCGCCTTGGCCGGAGACGAGACTCGACATCTGACCAAAAATCGTGCATTGCGAGTTCTGGAGAGAGCCGCTACTCGGAATGGGCATGGAGGTTGCCTTACTGGCATCTCCGTCGTCGGGGAGTAACAACAGTAACTTGCCAGGGGCGAAGTAGGCGACGTAACAGGCGTTGCGCGCATCGACAGCGGTACCCATCAAGACCCAGGCGGTGCCGAGGTTGTTGGTCACGCCCTCGTGCTGGTAGGAGAAACGGATGAGCGGCTGCGTCGATAGGCCACTGGACGGTTGTATCGGGCCCGAGCGCGGGAAGGTCGTTGGGAGGTCGGGGATGGCGATGCCCCCATGGGTGATCCAACCGGAGTTACCCCCGGAGTTGTCGCGCGCAGCGAGATAGGCGACGCGATAGCCAGCAAAGGCTGGTTTGAACTCGATGCGGAGAGTGAGCGTTAAATGGTTGCCACTGCCGACAGCGGAAGAGTCCGCTCCGTGGATGGTGCACTGGGAGTTGGAGACCGTGGCGTTCGAGCCGAGGTTGAGGGCGGCGAGGCCGGCGTCGGGGCCGGCGTCGTCAACTAAATAGAGCACACCGGCGGGGCGGGAGTAGGCGATATAGCAGGCGCTACCGCCGTCGAGGGCTGTGTTGATGAGGACGTTGACGACACCGAGGCTTTCGAAGCCACCGGGGTGGGTGAAACGGTAGACGTGCTTGGCATCCTTGGCTACGGAGTAGAGCGGGCCGGTGTCGCGGGTGCCGGGGCCGGTGAGCGGGGGTGGACCTGGGAGGACGCGCTGTTCCGGGGGCGCGGCTGACTGGGTGAG
>JANODS010001506.1:0-8264 GCA_031412835.1 Acidobacteriota bacterium
CAAAATCAATGCCGCCTTCGAAGTTCGACGGCGTATTCCGGTGGAACCCGGTGGCCGTAATCTGGTCGTTCGTTGCGTTTGGCAGTAAGTCGCCGGCGACCTGCTCAATCACGAATTGGTCAAACGGCATATCCTTGTTAATCGCCTTCAACACCCAATCCCGATAAGGCCAAATGTCCCGTGGCGCGTCGATCGTGTAACCATCCGTATCCGAGTACCGAGCAATGTCGAGCCAGTGTCGGCCCCACCGCTCGCCGTAACCTTCCGAGGCCAACAACCGGTCGACAACCTTCTCATACGCTCCGGGGGAGTTATCGTTCAAGAACGCATCCATTTGCGCCACCGTCGGCGGCAGCCCCGTCAAGTCCAGGTGCACACGCCGCAGCAGCGTCCTCTTATCGGCCACCGGCGACAGGCTCAAATTTTTCTCTTTCAACTTGGCCAGGATGAACGCATCAATTGAGGCTCCCGCCGGAACGGGCCGCACCGGCTGAAACGCCCAATGCTTGCTCGTGCGTCGCTTCGCCTTAACGAACGACTCCGGAACCGGCATCCCCGCGCTTACCCAGGCCTCTAGCGTCGCGACATCGGCGTCGCTCAGCTTCTTGCCGCCCTTCGGCATCTTCAGGTCCCCGTCGTGCTTCACCGCCGCGACGAGCACCGCCGCGGCCGGACCCCGGTTTCCGCCCTTCAGAATGGCTTCCTTCGAATCAAGCGACAAGCCGCTGTTCATCGAGTTGACGTTATGGCAGCCCGCGCAGTTTTTCTTCAGAATCGCCAGCGCCTCCGCTCCGTCCTGCGCCAGCAGCGAAACCGCTGCCAAGAAAAATATCCAAAATCGAAGCATTGTGCGTATCTTATCAAGAGATGCCGATCCTTGCGGCTTTGTTGGCCGTCACCTTCTATTCCGACGTCCTCCCCATCCTCGAACGCCGCTGCCTCGCCTGCCATCAGACCGGGGAAGCCGCCCCCATGTCGTTGGCTTCGTTTCGCGAAACCCGGCCGTTCGCCAAGGCCATTCGAGACGCCGTCACGTCCCAATCCATGCCCCCCGGAGGTGCCCTGCCCGCCGACGAACTCGCCATCCTGCGACAGTGGGCCGCCCGCCCCGTCGAGGGCGATTCGCCCCGCGCCGCTGTTCTCCCCGTCAAGCCCACCGTCCGCGCCGATCTCACCCTTCGCATGGCGACACCGTTTTCGGTGCCCGCTTCGCAGACTATCGACTATCAACACTTTATCCTCTCCACGGGCCTTGCCCAGGCGCGCTGGGTTCAGGCGATCGAGATCCGCCCTGGCAATCGACGCGTCGTCCATCACGCCGTCGCCTTTGTCCGCACCGCCCGAAGCGAGTTCCTTCGAGGCGGCCGCCTCTCGGTCGAAGACGAGGTGCTTGCGACCTATCTCCCCGGCGAAGGCGTCCTTCGTTTGCCGCCCGGCCAAGCGAAGCTGTTGCCCGCCGGTGCCGAACTCGTGTTGCAACTGCACTACACGTCGGGCGCCGAGTCGGAGACGGATCAAACCGAAATCCTCATCGAATTCGGCCCGACTCCGCTCGAACGCGTCTACACCCTCAGCGTCGCCCAAGGAGATTTCAGCATTCCCCCGTTTGCCAAGGCTCACCCCGTAACCGCCGAATTTACGGTTCAAACCGGGGTCCGTATTCTCGCCGTCACCCCCCATATGCACTTGCGCGGCCGCTCCCTCCGCGTCCTCGCGGCTGACACACTGATCCTCGACCTACCCCGCTACCGCTTCGACTGGCAACTTCGTCAGCCGCTACGCAAGCCCATGCAACTCGCGCGGGGCGAAACCATACGCCTCGAAGCCACGTTCGACAACTCCCGCAACAACCCTCGTAATCCCGACCCCTCCGCCACGGTTCGCTGGGGCGAGCAAAGCTGGCAGGAGATGCTGGTCGCCTTCATCGACGTCGCAATTCCTGCCGCTTGGCCGCCAGAGGAGATCTACCGCCCCAAGCGCTTCTGACTAGACCGCCAAAAACTTCACGCACACCGGAACCGGCGCTTCCACCGGCTTACCCACCGGAGTCAATTTTCCGGTCGTTCCATCGATCCGGAAGACGACCAACGAATCGGAGTCCTGATTCGCCGCGACCAGGAATTGGCCCGTCGGGTCAATATTGAAGTTCCGCGGAACCTTGCCCTGGGTGGACTCGTTTCCAATCCGCGCCACCCGCCCTGTAGCCCCGTCGATGGAAAAGATCGCGATGGAATTATGCCCTCGGTTCGATCCGTAGACGAACCGGCCGTTGGGATGCACCACCGTCTCCGCCGTGCTCAACCCCGCCGCCGCTGGGATCGGCATCGTCGGCTCCGTATTGATCTCGGTCAATTTTCCGGCTGCGGCGTCCCAGTTTAGCGCCGTCAGCGTGCAGTTGATTTCATTAATTACAAACGCCCACTTCGCGTTCGGGTGAAACGCGAAATGCCGCGGACCGCTCGCCGGTGAACCCACGAATTCGCTGTGCGCGGTCATCGACCCGGTCTTGGCGTCGAACTTGTAGACGAGCACGCGGTCTTTGCCCAGATCCGCCACCACCACGTGTTGGTTCTTCTTGTCGAGATTCACCGAGTGCGCATGGGGCCCGCTTTGCCGCGGCTGGAGAGGTCCGAACGGGGCGACATGCTGATGAAAAGCGGTCCGCTTGCCAATCTTGCCGTCCGGATCCAGTGCAAACGCCGCGGCGCTGCCTCCGTTGTAGTTCGCGCATAAAACGAACCGACCGTTGTCGCTCACCTTAACGTGGCAGGGCCCGCTGCCCCCGCTGCCCACTTGGTTCAGCAAAGTGAGTTTTCCGGTCCCCCGGTTCAGGGAGTACGCGTTCACCGAACCCACTTTCTCTCCCTTAAACTCGGACAACTCTCCCACTGAGTACATCAGATTGCCCTTCGGATGAAGCGCGAGAAAGGACGGATTCTCGGTCTCCGCCGCCACGCCCATCGGCTTCAGAGCCCCCGTGGCTAGGTCCATCTCATAGTGATAGATTCCCTTGCTACCGTTCCGCGTGTACGTCCCCACGTACACCCAGAGCTTTTTCGGCGTTTTCGCCAGCAGCGGCGTCGCCAACATCGTCAACCCAAAGTCTCTACGTCTCACAGATTTCTCCTTAAAACATGCGTTCTTGCCGGCGCAGCGTTCCGAAACTGCCAATGTTGGCTACGGCAAACGATACCAGATATTGGTTCTCGTTGCGAGTCCCGAAACTGAGCCGCCGATATTGGAAACTCAAACCGCAGCAATCCGAATTGTAGGTCACTTCCGTCGTCGCGAACTGCATCTTCGCCAAGCGGAAGTCGTAAACACCGGTATAGCCCGCGCTCCATCCCTGTCGACCAGGCGCGCCTAAGCCCCCACGCAAGAGCAACTGGTTTGCGTTCGGGCTCACGAGCGGCGTTCCTCGGACTTGGTTGTGGCCAAATCCCAAGAACACTTGCTTCACCCGGGCATCCGCGATAAATGAAGAATTCGTAATTCGCTTAAAGAGTGGGTCCCAGTCGGTCCGCCATTCGACGGACACGGTCGAAATCGGCATCATTCGCAGCACTGAAATCACCGGCGAGTAGTTGCGCGCCCGGTCGATAAAGCTGTACCCCGTAAGAGACGTCGACGAGAGAAAGACGTTGCGAGCGCCGTTCACAACAGCACCACCGAAGGTTGGGTCGAAGTAACGCCGTTGCATAACCTGCCAACTGAGTACTTCTTGTACCTGCCCGTCCCGCTTTGCATAGACTCGATTGGTTAGCGAAACCTCCGCCTCGGAGGTCGAGGTCAGAATGTCGGTCTCATCAAAACGGATGATCTCCCGGAAATTTCGAACTCCAGAGACGTGCCGAAACCGGACAGATGGTTCAATTACATGTTTAACTTCCGACCCTAACCACTTGGGCCCCTTGAAGATCCTCTCCAGCGTCGGGATGATGAGTTCGGCACCAAAATCGTGGGCTTGGCGTGTCAGCGTCCGCGTCGCCGCTGCGGCGGTGCTCAGGTCTTTCCGATCGCCATAATGGGTTCCGTGAAAAGTGTAGGAGGGGGAAAAGGAAAAACCTTTCCACTGCAATGCCGCCATCACACGGGGCGCGACATTCAAACGATCAGTGAATTGCCGCGTGATGAAGCCCGGCTCGCGTCTTTTCAGGAATCCCGCGCTCGAATCGAACGAAAACCAGACCGGCACCACCTTTCCGAAGATCCGCCGCTCCCGCGAATGGAAATTCGCTTCGGGAGTCTTCCGGATGACCACTTGGTCGTCCGGCAAAGTGCTCTGAAAGAACTGGTGGCGCGAAAACTCGATTCCGAAGGTGTAGGTATCCCAGGACTTCTTGACATGGCCATCGGAGTTCACAGCCGAGAAGATCGCTTCATTAAAGCTTTGCGTGAAGGATTGCCGGAAAAGAAATGAAGACAAATAGTTTATGTTCGCGGCTCCATCCCATCCACGGCCCAGCGAGGAACGTCCAGACCCGTTCACGAGGAACCCGCCTTCCTTCACTCGGGCACCGCTATCGGTCAAACGCCCGCGATCATTTACGCCGTACAAGTAGAAGTTGAAATCGGTGCCCACGCGCGGTTTGCCGCGGAGGTTAACCTCGTGGGCAAACCCGCGCTGGGTAAACAATTGCCCGCGATACATCGCGTCATAGCTCCGATTGATCGCCCAGTAGTAGCCGCCTCCGAACATGAAGCCCCGTCGGGTGCTATTGCCAAAGTTCGGCGTGAGGAAACCGCTCTTACGTGGCTGTTCCTCAAGGGACTTATAGAAGATGGGAGCGTAGAAAATCGGCAAGCGCCGCACCTTGAAGACCGCGCGGTAGGCAATGGCCCGATCACCGGGAATAATGTCAAACTTCGGTCCTGTCAACCGCCACCACGGCTTCGGCAAAACGCAGTTGGTGATAAACCCGTCGTAGAGGATAAAGCGAGTCTTTATCTTTTCGGCCCAACGTCCTTGAAAATTAAATGGGTTCTGCGATATCAGCAATCCGGGTCGATATTCGATCTTGCCCTGCGCAGTGCCCTTCACTTCGAAGAACATGCCAGACTCCGTTTTCAAGTTGTATTTGACTTTTTCCGCCCGCATCTCCTCCGAGCTCGTGTAGTTTTTGTAGTAGACGCTCCCCCGGGCGTCGACATCGCCGGTCACCTCGTTGTAGTCGATCTCATCGGCCTTGAGGAGTACTTCGGAGGTCTCTACCTCCGCGGACCCTCGAAGGTGGTACACCTGCCCCTCGACCTCTTGGCCAACGCCGCGCACCAGCACCTCATCCTCGGCTGGTGAGTTCTGGCGCTTTTGCTTTACAGAATTAGGGCTAACCGTTGCAGGAGCTGGAGTTACCGGCGAAAGCCGTCGTATTTGTCCAGGCTGGCCGAATAAATTCTCGGCCATGAGACTAAGGAATATTACTGAGACCGCCGATAGGGTTAGAGTAGACCGAAGAGTTAGGCGAAAGCCCGAACAAAAGTCTATGAAAACGTTCAGAATAGTGCTAAGGTGTCTGAGGGGATAGGTCCTGGAACTTTCGTTCTGGTTCCTGTCCGCCAGTCGCCGTTTGGTCCGCATTTGATTCGGCTTCGTCAAACCTGCAACCGTAGCACGTCCACTTTCAGAGAGGCAATACGCTAAAGGTCAATTATGAACTGCCCTCATTGCAACGTATCGATTCAAGAAGATGAGCACCGCTGCTCCAATTGCGGTCGGCGCCTCGGACACAGCCCTGGCCCACTCCTGGCTTCTCGCTCCGGTGCCGCGGTCCGCAGCGCGGCTGCCTACAAGCTCGAGACGGTAGCGGCCACCTACGCGGAGCCGACTCTTGGCCCGCGTCTTGAGTCATCGAATTCCTCGGCAGTGCCTTCTCTACCCCGACACTTGGGTCCGCTGCAGAGTACCTTGTTTTCGCTGAAAGAGGCTAATAAGGTGATGTCGATCGACGGAACTACGGAGATCGCGGAACCTCGCCGCCGTGCCCGCAAGCCAGCCCAGAAGTCCTCTTACCTCCCCTATCAGGGTGTTCTCGAGTTCGTCCCGGCCAACGTACCGGTGCCTCGAACGCTTCCCACTTCAGTCGAAGCGGTGATCTATTGTGATTATCCGGTCGCTACGCGGATGCACCGCGCGCTTGCCGGTCTCTTAGACCTCGCGTTGGTTGTTGGCTGCATGCTTTTGTTCCTCGGAGTTCTTTTCTTCAGTTGTGAAGAACTTCCCTGGGCCACCCTCGATCTCGGTTCGATGATCGCCATTGGCGTCGCCACGGGCCTTCTCGGCTTTCTGTACGAAGCGTATTGGATCGTCGCTGGTGTTCCGTCCCCAGGCATGGAATGGGCCGGTCTTCGCCTTGTTCACTTCGATGGGCAAGAGCCTTCGGCGTCCGACAATTGCAAACGGATTCTCGGCGGCATCATCAGCGTTTTGGCGGCCTTTATCGGTCTCGCTTGGGCCTTCGTCGACGAAGAGTGTCTCACCTGGCAGGACCATATCTCGCGAACCTTTCCCACGCCCGTTCGCGCCCAGTACGGCATACGCCAGTAATCGGCTTACACTAATTTCATGGCCATTGTTTTCGACGAGACGAACCTTCTTGCGCGTATGGTCGGCGAGGCCGACGGAATTACGCCTTCAGAATTGGCGGCTGCTACACCGCTCGCCTCCCAGGCGCTTGCCGGGGTCAAACAGTTGTCCGCCTCAGGCGTAATCGGCTTCCCTGATCTTCCGCAACACACGGCGCTGGCTAAGGACATTCAAGCCTACGCGGCCAAGCTGAAAGGCACCTATGACACTGTCTGCCTAGTCGGTATCGGTGGCAGCGCGCTCGGCGCTTGGGCGCTGGACTGCGCCGCGCGCGGACCGCACCCCGTTCAAGGGGAGTATTCCTCCGCGAGGCCTCGTTTGGTCATTCTCGACAACGTTGATCCCGAATTTGTCCAGCTCGCCATCGCGTCGATGAAGCCGAAGAAAACTCTGGTCGTCGTCATCGCCAAGAGCGGGGCCACTGCCGAAACCGTAGCGACGTTCCTCATCGTCCGCGCTTGGCTCACCGCCGGTGCTGGTGCGAAGCTGGCGAAATCCCGCATCGTCGTCGTCACGAGCGAAGGGCGTGGGGATCTCAAGGTCATGGCTACCGCGGAAGGCTATCAGACCTTTCACCTGCCTGAAAACGTCGGTGGTCGATTCAGCGTTCTGTCGGCGGTTGGCCTAGTACCGGCCGCACTAATCGGCATCGATATTCTCGCGCTGCTCAAGGGTGCCGCCAAAATGACCGCGCTCGCCTGGAAGCCGGAACTCAGCGAGAACACCCCTCTCCGCGCCGCGCTGCTTCACTACTTGGCTCTAACCAAGAAGGGCAAAACCATCCAGGTCGCTTTCCCTTACGCCAACCGGCTCTGGGGTACCGCGTTCTGGTTCCGCCAACTCTGGGCCGAGTCGCTCGGCAAAGCCAAGAATCGGGCGGGCGAAACCGTCCACGTCGGACAGACGCCGATTGCCGCCCTCGGTACGACCGACCAACATTCGCAAGTGCAGCTTTATATGGAAGGTCCCAAGGATAAGCTTTTCTCCTTCTGGACCGTGAAGAAGCCCGCCGACCCCGGCAAAATCCCGGCCGAGAAGACCGGGTTCGAAGGCTTCGATTATCTTACCGGGCAGTCGCTGGCCAAGCTTCTTGACGTGGAGTGCAAGTCTACGCAAGCCGCGCTGACCGAAAACCAACGCCCCAACTGCGTCTTCACCCTCGACAAGGTTGATACCGAACACCTCGGAATGTTCTTCCAACTCTTGGAGTTCGAAACGGCCTTTGTCGGAGAGATGCTGAACATCAATGCTTTCGATCAGGAAGGCGTCGAACTTGGCAAGAAGTTCACCTTCGGCCTGATGGGCCGGAAGGGCTTCACCGATTTCAAAAAGCGCTACACCGACTACGAAGCTCGTCGTAAAGGCTAGCCGGTCGCTCCGATGCCCTTCGCCCCCATCCCTGAGGCCCTCGCGGACTTCCGGTCCGGTCGCATGCTCATCGTCGTCGACGACGAAGACCGCGAGAACGAAGGCGACTTAACCCTCGCCGCCGAACACATCACCGCGGAGGCCATCAACTTCATGGCCGTCCACGGCCGAGGCCTCATCTGCCTCGCGCTCAGTCCGGACAAGTGCGACGCGCTCGACCTGCCACCGATGGCCGCCGCGAACACCTCGCGGTTCGGCACCGCGTTCACGGTTTCGGTGGAAGCGGCGCAGGGAGTCACCACCGGAATCTCCG
>JANODS010001507.1:0-2968 GCA_031412835.1 Acidobacteriota bacterium
TCAGCGATTCAATTTCGAAAGAAGATATCAAGGCCAGCACGGCCTCCGATGCCGCCGGGGCCCTTGAGAAAGTAGCCGGTATTTCGGTCGTCGACGGTGGGTTCGTTTTCGTCCGCGGCCTCGGCGAGCGCTACTCCTCCACCATGCTCAACAACGCCATGGTGCCGACGACGGAACCGGAACGGCGCGTCGTGCCGCTCGACCTCTTCCCCGCCTCCCTAATCGACAGCATTAAGGTGATCAAGACCTACAGCGCGGACCTGCCCGGCGAATTTTCGGGCGGCTTGGTCCAACTGCTGACCACCGAGTTTCCGACGCAAAAGACGCTGACGGTCTCCATTAATTACGGCTTCAACTCGCAGACAGCCGGCAAAAGCCTCGGCAGTTTCGCAGGCGGAAGCCGCGACGCCTTCGGCTTCGACGATGGTGGCCGGGGTATTCCCAGCATCATCCCTTCGGATCGCCGGTTGTTCGTCGGCAATTTCACCGAGTCGCAGTTTCAGGAGTTCGGTCGGGCCTTTAAACCGGATTATCAAATCCGTCCGATCGCTTCGGCGCGTCCCACGCAGACGTACTCGATCTCGGGTGGCAACACCTTCGGCAAGCTCGGCGTGGTCGCGGCGGTTACGTTTAATAGCTCTCCGCAATCGACCCCCGAAACTCGGCGCTTCCTCGTGAATGGCGGAGGAGGCAAGCCGCAAATCTTCTCCGATTACCAGTTTGATGTCGGGAACGAATCGTCTCGGATCGGTGCCGTTTTAAACGCCGCCTACCGGTTGAACGCCGCGAATAAGCTGGTGTTTCGCAACACGCTCACCCGCGATACCGACAAAGAGGCCCGCTTCATCTCAGGACTGAACGGCGGCAACGGGCAGGACATTCTCTCCGAACGGCTCCGCTGGACCGAACGTGGATTGTTTTCGACCGGCCTCGAAGGCGATCACGCCGTCGCTCGCCTCCGGAATAGCGTCTTTCATTGGCAGTTGACTTACTCGCTGTCGGACCGCTCGGAACCCGATCTGCGCGAAACGATTCGTGGTCGCGAACCGGGCTCGACGCAGCCTTACGCGTTTTTGAATCTGCCCGAATCCGGCCTTCGCTTCTTCAGTGAGTTGAAGGACAAGATTTATGAGCCGCAGGGCGATTGGTCGGCACCGTTCTATAAAGGTAAGTTCAGCGGCATCGTGAAGGCCGGTTTCCGCGGCACTTTCCGTCGCCGCGATTTTGACAGCCGCCGTTTTCGTTACTTCCCCATCCGCGCTGGTACCATCGATTTTGCGCAGCCGACTAACGTGGTTCTCGGTTCGGCTAACATCCGGCCCGATGGCTTCGCGATCCGCGAAATCACGCGCGGTACGGATCGTTACAACGCGTTAATGGACATCTACGGCGGTTACACGCTTGTCGATCTCGCCGTTGGACCCAAATGGCGAGTCATCTCCGGCTTCCGGATCGAAGACGCGCAAATTAACGTCACCACGATTGATCCGCTCGTTCCCGGCGGTATCCCGTCGTTCGCCAACCTGAATAACCGGGACATCCTGCCCGCCGTAAACGTCATCTACCAATTGACCGCGAAGCAGAATTTACGGGTCGGGTACGGTCGGACTGTCAACCGCCCGGACTTCCGCGAACTCTCGCCATTTGAGTTCACTAACGTTGTCGGCGGTTACTCCACCGTCGGTAACCCGAACCTGCGCCGGGCTAAGATTGACAACGCCGACGTCCGCTGGGAGTGGTTCCTCGGCGGCAACCAAGTTGTCGCGGCTAGTTACTTCTTCAAGCGTTTTCAAGATCCGATCGAGCAGATTTACCGCCCGACGGCTTCGGAACTTCGACAGAGCTTCTTGAACGTCCCGAGCGCGCGCAACCAGGGCGTCGAGATGGAATGGCGGCAGGGGCTGGGCCGATATTCGAAATCGCTGCGCGATTTCGGGCTGCAGGCAAATTTGACCCTGGTTGATTCCAACGTGCAAATTCCGACCGACCAGTTCGTCCAGCTCACCTCGGCCAAACGGCCGTTGGTTGGCCAGTCGCGCTACATCTTCAACATTATCGCCGAGTGGCGGCGGGCCGCGCTTCGGTCGAACGCGCGATTCTACGTCAACACGGTTTCGCGCCGGATCACCGACGTGGGCACCTTCCGGCTCCCCGACATCTATCAGGAACGCAACGTCCTGCTCGATTTCGTCTATGAGTTCAACGTCAAGGAAAGTGGTAAGTGGAAAGTTCGTTTCAGCGGGGAAAACCTCAATAACAACACTTACCGCCAGACGCAATCGAACTTCGTAGTGCGACAGCTTCAGATCGGTCGTACTTTTTCGATCGGGTCCAGTTATACGTTTTTCTAGAAATAAATAAGGAATAACACCGAGTTATGCGACAGTTTTCATTCGCTACCGCGGCGCTGAGCCTGCTCAGCACCGGTCTACTCGCGGCGGAGGGTCCGATTTTCCGGACCGTCAACGCCTCGCAGGCCGAGCGCGAAATTAGTGGTTTTACGAGCGTTGATTCCACCGCCGCCATGTGGGTTTGGGCCGACAAGTATGTCTACCGGCCCGGCGAACAGCTCACGGTCCGCTGGACCGTGAAGCCGAACAACGATTTGTATCCGTATACGATCGTTGCTTATCGGCAGAATAACCAGACCGGCGCGAAGTTTTATCTGCCGGCGAATAACAACACCGCCACCGACTTCTTCGGCAACACTCCAGACCAAGGTTTCCGCATCGTGCGGATTCCGGAAGCCAACAAGGCGACCGTCGCCACGGTCACGGTCCCCGAAGAGTTCGGCATGCACACCCTTGTCGTGCAGCTTCGCGACTATACCGGCACCCGGCCCGTGAAGACGGCGTACTTCAAGTTCGGCGTTGTTCGCGCGACCATTGACCTTCCGGCCTCGATTACCGAGAGCCGCACGCTGACCTCTGACAACGCCTACAGCATCCGTGGCATCGTCACGGTCCGC
>JANODS010001508.1:0-3830 GCA_031412835.1 Acidobacteriota bacterium
CCGCCGACAATGCCCGTCCAGCCGCCGCAACGACTTCTTTACCGCCCTCTCCATCGCCGGCTCATAGCACTCCCGCAACTCCATCAGACCCTCCTCCCATGCACGTGATAAGGAACATAATACCGCCGATCCTCGTCCCGCGTCGTCAGCTCAAAACCGCTAGTCTCCAAAAACTCCCGCACAAACCCCAGCGTCCGAAACGACTCCCCCTCCCCCCGATTCGCCCGAAAATCATGGGCCGAAATGCACACCCGCGCCGCCCGTCCCAACGCCTCCCGACACCCCGGCAACGCCTGCCGCTCCGCCCCCTCGATGTTCATTTTCAGGAACGAAATCGGCCCGATTCCCAACTCCCGGATCAATTCATCGAACGGCCGCCCCGCCACCGCCGTGCTCGTCTCGCTCGCTTCCCCGCCCCGCACGTAGTTCGACTCCCACACCGGCAGCGTCTCCATCTGCAACGTCTCCGTCCGCTCCACGCACGCCACCTGCACCGTCGTCACATTGTCCAGCCCGTTCCATTCGCAAAGCTTCCGCAGCGCCAGGTACGACACCGGATGCGGCTCCAGCGCCCACACCCGCCCCGTCGGCCCCACCGCCTCCGAGAACGCAAAGACGTCCTCGCCCCGCCCCGCCCCCACGTCCACAATCACGTCCCCCGTCGCCGGTTTGTACGCGTGGAACCAGTAGTCCTCCGCATCCCGGCGATACTTCTCGACCGTCCCCGCCAACTTCGCCCAGTCCCGCTCCATCCGCGCCGGCAACTCCGGATCCGGGATCCGATACGCCCCCATCCGCCACCCCCAAACCTCGTCAAAAAACGCCTCCATCGCCGCGCCCGGACACTCCGCCCGCGCCCGCTCCGTGGCCATCTGCGCTATGCTCTCGATCATCTGCACCCTCCCATTATCGGCTCTCAAATGCTTACCCGTCGCCAATTTCTCCCGGCCCTCGCCGCCCTCCCCCCCACCTTTGTAATCTCCCAGCAACCCGGCCACTATCACGCCTAGCCCACGCCCATTCGGCGTCGCTCCGGAGAACTAATCGTCGCCTGCTCCGGCGGACGCGAAAGCCACATTGACCCCTTCGGCCGACTCAAAATCACCCGCTCGTTCGACGACGGCCTCACCTGGACCCCCGCGGGAATCACGCCCGCGTCAGTTCCGACCACGGCCGCAACTGGTCCCCGCCCATCATCCTGTCCGACGACGGCACCGGCGACCTCGGCTACCCTTCCTCCGTCGAACTGCCCAGCCGCCAACTGCTCACCGTCTGGTACGAGGCCCAACCACCGACCACGCCGATGTCCGTCCTCCGCCTCGCCCGTTGGCACCTCGGATAAAGTCCCGCCCCACAACTGCCGATAGCTGCCCTATGGCCCCCGCATCGCGCCAACGCGCGGCTATCGCCGTCCTGGCCGCGATTTACTTCGCCGCCACCCTCTCCATCGCCGTCACCAAACCCCTGCGCCTTGATGAGGTCGGAACCATCGGGATCGCGACCATCCCAACCCTCCCCCAGTTCTTCGCCTTTTTCGCCGCCGGCCAGGAACCCCACCCACCGCTCTCCCATCTGCTCATCCGCCTCAGTTGCAGCCTCTTCGGCCCCAACGAACTCGGCTCTCGATTCCCCTCCATCCTCGCCGCCTTCGGTGCCATCGTCGCCCTATGCCTCTTCCTCCGCCATCGGCTCACCGCCACTAGCGCTCTGTTCGGAGCGGCCATCGTCGCCATCGGACCCGCCTTCTATGCCACCGAAGGCCGAGGCTACGCCCTCCTCGTCTGCTGCGCGGCATCAGCCTGCTTGGCGTGGCAGCGCCGGTCTAACCTCGCCCTCTGCGCCTGCTTGGCCCTTGCCGTCTCCACCCATTACTACGCCGTCTTCCTCTTCCCTATTTTCCTCGTCGCCACCTTCGTCCGCGACCGAACGGCCGCCCGCGCCCCCTTCGCCGCCATCCTCCTCGGTGGCACTCCCCTCTTCCTCTACGCCCCCTGGGTCCGCACGGCATTCCAAACCAGCCTCACCAGTTGGCAACACAACACCCAGAACCTCCGCCAACCGTCCGCCGAAAACGCTGGCATGTTTCTCCTGGATGCCTCCGTACGGCTGATCGCTCCGCTTCTTATCCTCCTCGCCGCCTGGTTCGCCTACCGCCGCGCCGGTACCGCCCGCCCCCTCATCGAAGAAGGCCGCCTCACGAGCGCCGAACTAGCCCTCGCCTGCGGCCTGGTCCTCTTGCCCGTCGAACTCTTCGCCCTCAGCCGCTTCTCCACCGGAGCGTTCTTCGCCCGCTACGCCATCGCCTGGAACGTCGGCCTCGGCATCTTGGGCGCCGCCGCCTTCGCCAAATTCGTACCTCGGCCGTCCCATCAATTGGCCTGCCTGGCCGCGACTCTGCTTAGCCCGTTCCTCTTCGCTCCCCTATACACATCCGAGCCAAACCCGTGGCCCAGCCTCACCGCCGCATGGCGCGCCGCCAACATCCCCAACCTCCCCCTCGCTTACTCCGATGCCCTCTATTACGAGTCCATCTGGTTCTACGCCCCACCGGAAATGAAAGCCCGCCTCGTCTACGTCCACGACGTCGACGCCTCCCGCCAAACCCCCGATCCCGTGCCCGAACACTGCGTCCAAATCCATGCCGCGTTGTTCCCCTACGGCCACACCGCCTACAACGCCTTCCTCGGCAAGCACCAGGATTTCTTGCTCCTCTCTACCGGCGACCAAACCCGCGAGTGGCTCCCAAGGCGTCTCCAGGCCGCGGGCTACCGTCTCCACCCTCTCCAGTCTCTTGAGGGACATACGCTCTATCGAGTCTCCGCAGCCAATAGCTCACCACCGCCGCCATCAACACAAAGCCAATGGCCACATGGTCGACCAGCGCGATCAACCCCGCCGGGTTAATCGCGAACTTCAACACCGCATCCCCCACACAGGCCCACATCAGTAGCTCCAACATCCTCCGCGCGTCCCCGTCCCACTGCATCACCATCCATCCAAAACCCACCGAAGCAACAATCGCCAGCGCATAGGCCGGTTCCGGTGCCCCCAGATGATACTCCTTGCTCCAATACCGCGCTAAGTCAAGCGCCACCGCCGTGAACGTCACCGTATACGCCACGTGCTTGGCCAACCACCGGTACCGCGTCACCACCACTAATACCGCGCTCCCCGCCACTAAGTAGCCGAACCGAATCGGTAAGTTCCAAGACAACCAAAACAACGCTCCCGCCACCAACGCCGCCGACAAAACTTCCACCCACACCGCCGGCGTGTTGTCCCCCTCTACGCCCTCCTCCGCCGGCAATACGGTCCGCGCCGTCGCCCACGCCAGCGCCCACCCAAAGCAGAATCCAAAGAAGAACTCCATGTACTTCCACCAGTGCAGCTTCAACTCCGGAGTAAAGATCCGCCCCAGTCCCTGGATCGCCCCGCCAAACCCAAATCCGATAAACCCGCCGACAAATCCAGCCACCGCCAACCGCCGCGCCGGCTGCCCCTTCCCCGTCGACGCCACCGGCGGGCGAGGCATCGGGGGCGCCGCCCCCGGGCACTCAGGACTCGCGGCAGACGCCATTGGCTGAGCCCGCCGAGACGGTTGCCGCCCCCGGTTCCTCGCCGGCGCGAGGGGCCGCCGAGGCATCGACCAGTCCGTCCGTCGAGACGCCACCGGCCGGGCAGGCCCCCAGCGAGCCCGCGCCGACACCGCTGCCGCGCCCGGCCAGCAGGACGAGCGAGCCCGGCGCGGAAGGAACGGCCGGCCCGTCGGGCGAGCCGGTCGCCGCACTGGAGGCCGACACTGGCGAGGCGGAGGGAGATGTACCGGGCGC
>JANODS010001509.1:0-2456 GCA_031412835.1 Acidobacteriota bacterium
CTCCAGCATCGTCCACGAAAACATCATTAGCGTCCACGACTTCGGCGAAGAGCAGGGCAAGCCGTTCATTGTCATGGAGTTCCTCCGCGGCGAAAGCCTCCGGGAAGCGCTGCGTAGCGGACGGGCGGGAGACTCGCGCAATCGGCTCCTCTTGGCGGTTCAGATCGCCAAAGCGATCGACTACATCCATCAGAAGAAAATCATCCATCGGGACATCAAACCCGAGAATCTACAGATCGATCAAACTGGCCGCATCAAACTCATGGACTTTGGGATCGCAAAGTCGGAGGGAATGCAGTTGACCCGGGCTGGGTTCACTTTGGGTACGCCTTATTACATGGCACCGGAGCAAGTTCTGGGCCAGCAAGTCACCCACGCCGTCGACGTCTACGCCTTCGGCATTCTGCTGTTTGAAATGCTCACCGGACTGAAGCCGATCAACGGCGAGACCATCGAGAAAATCTTCAATCAGATTCTCTATGAGCCGCTCAATACGGATCCGCTTCGCCAAGCTGGCCTAGGCGATCCAGTGATTCAGATCGTCGCCCGGTGTACTGCCAAAAGCCCGCAAGATCGTTATCCCCGCCTTTGGGACGCCGCCGTCGATATCGAGCGCTTCCTCGGCCTGAGCCCCGCCCCGCAGCGGCCGGTCACGGGCTCAATTCCGATGCCGCCTCCGGGGTCTTTGCATCAAGCTCCTTCGAGCACGTCCGCGCAGCCCTCGGCCGCCATGCCGTCGGCTGCCCGCCCCACCCCGCAAGCGGTGCCCTACAGCCCTCCAGCGGCCCCTTACACCCCCTCGGCTGCCTACACCGCGCCCCTCCCGGTTGCTCCCGCTCCTCCGCCAGACGACGGCCTTCCGGCGTTCCTTCGCGTTCTTCCGGGCCCCCTCCAAAGTCAAACCGGGCTCATGATCCTCGTCGCTCTCGGCGTCCTTATCGTCATGGCGATTCTCTATTTCCTGCTGTCGTTGGTTTCCTAATCGAGTTCGTATGCAACTGCCGGCGCGCTTCGCCAAATACGAGTTGCAGGAGTTTCTGGGCGGCGGCATGTCTCATGTCTACCGCGCTGTGGATACGGTCATCGGGCGTACGGTCGCGGTCAAAATCCTCACGGAGCAAGGCATCAAGGACGAAGATGCCAAGCAGCGCTTCCTCCATGAAGCCCGCATGTCCGGCTCGATTCAGCACGACTACATTGTGACGGTTCACGACTACGGCGAAGAGCAGGGTTATCCCTTCATCGTCCTCGAGTTTCTGCATGGCGAGGATCTTCGCGAAGCCATTCGCAAAGAGCACGTTGGCGACGTCGCGAACAAAATCCGCATCGCCCTCGAAGTCGCTCAGGCTTTGGCGTACGTCCATCAGCGCGGCATCATCCACCGCGATATCAAACCTGAGAACATCTACATCGAAAAGTCCGGGCGCTCAAAATTGATGGACTTTGGCATCGCCAAGGCCGAAGGTTTCAACCTGACGAAAGTCGGCAACTCAATGGGCACGCCGTTCTATATGTCGCCCGAGCAGGTCATGGGGTCCACCATCACTCCGCTCGCCGACGTTTACTCCTACGGCATGTTGCTGTACGAACTTTTCAGCGGCGTAAAGCCGGTCACGGGCGATACGCTCCAACGCTTGTTCTACATCATCCTCAATGAGCATCCGGATCCGAACCCGCTGCTCGCCGCGGGCACCCCGCCCAGCGTGATGGATCTGATTCAACGCTGCACGGCGAAGAAACCGGAACAACGCATTCAAAGTTTTAACGCGATCGCCGACGCTCTGAAGGGCATTCTCGCCGGAGCGTATCAGCCGCCCGCTCCCTCGCAGCCCACGTACAACTATTCGAATACGCCGGTCCCGGCTTCGGCTCCTAACGCGCCCTCAAAATCCTTCCTCGTCCCTATACTCGTGGTCGGCGGCTTCGCGGTCGTGCTCCTAGCCGCCTCCCTTTCCGGTTGGTACTACTACACCAAGAGCGGTGCAACCGAACCGAAGCCGCCGCCCATCGTCAAGGACACTACGCCTCCAAAAGGCGGTGCCGTCGTCCCCGTTCCCGCCGGCCCCTACCTCGCTGGTGCCAGCAAGGTCTCGGTCGATCTCCCCGCTTTCTCGATTGATCGAACGGAAGTTTCGAACCAGGCATACTCCGAGTTCGCCGCCGCCACCGGCCTTCCCGCTCCGATTGGCGCTTCGAACCTTCCGGTGGTCAATGTCTCGTTCAATCAGGCCCAGGCGTTCTGCAAATGGGCTGGCAAACAGATCCCCACCGAGTCCCAGTGGGAGAAGGCCGCTCGCGGGACCGACGGCCGAACTTTCCCCTGGGGTAGCGAGATCAAGGCCGATCTCATCATCGCCAAAGAGAACCCCCTGGCCGGGTCCGGGCCGACGGCGGTGGACTCTCTCGCTGTTGGTAAGAGCCCCTTCGGTGCCCTCCATATGGCGGGCAATGTTTGG
>JANODS010001510.1:0-4334 GCA_031412835.1 Acidobacteriota bacterium
TCACCGTTCAAATTCCGCCAGCACTTCCTCCGGCAATGGATCGTCGAAGTCGTCCGGCACCACAAAGTCACCCTTCGCCGTGCCCAGAATCCGCCGCGTCGGCGCGGTTTCCACCGGCACCAACCGAACCAGCCGCCGTCCGGAGCGCATGATGATCACTTCTTCTCCCGACATCGCTTGGTACAGTAGGCGCGAAAGCTGTGTCTTCGCCTCGTGCACGTTAACTTCCGTCATGACTATATTATGGACTAAGTCCGATCTTTAGTCAAGCCACGCGAGGAGCTCCCCCCATCCCTCCCCTTACGCCGGCACATCCAACAAACTCACCGGCTCCACCCGCTCTCGCACGTTCATCTCATGCCGAAACCGCGTCGACGCCTCGTACGCCGCCTTCCGCGATCGCATGATCGATCCCAACGGCCGATGCGCCGTCACTCCCCGCCAAGGGTTAAACGACAACACGTCATCCCCGTAAACCCGCCGCCCCGGGCTATAAGCCTCCTGCGCCGGAAACCAAATCGACCCCAACGTCAAAAACGGCGACTCCTCGCTCGACCATTCCACCGACGCATCCTCCACCGGCATCGTCTCTAAATCCAAACACATCTGCACCCGCAGCGTATACGCCGCCCCCTGCTTCTGAAAAAACGCGACCACCAAATCCCGGTACACCGAATCGCCCTCTCCCACATCCACCGCCTGCCCCGTCAACTCCTTCACGTTCTCCGACTCCGGGGCCACACTCAACTTCGCCACGTACTCCCCAAACCGCACCGCCGCCATCGTGTGGAACGTCTCCCCCAAAATATGGTCCGACGTCGCTCCCAGCGCTTCCAACGTCCGGTTCGGAAGTCCCACCGCGTCCAATACCGCCGCCGCCGCGCTGGCGATCTCCGGCACCACCACCGCCGGCCTCTCTTTCCGATCCGCGCGCTCCTCGCTATCCCGTTGAAATGCCAAATACGCCACCACCGTTCCAAACGGCAGTATCGGCAAATTTGCCATCAGAAAATCCTGCGTACCGGCCCCCTCCACACCCATCACCTTTAGCGCAAAGCCCTTGATCGTCCTCACCCCATCGGCATGCATGTTCCCCGGCGAACTCGAAAGCCTCGCCACCACTTCATAGCTCTTTCCCGCTTTGAAAATTCCCTGCGCCAACTCCTCCGGCAAGTCCGGCCGCACCGTCAACACCCCGATCAGAATCCCATGACTCTTGGCATGGGCGCTGCGGAGCGCATGGCGATGCTGATCAAACACCTTCCCACTCACTCGCTCCATCGACGCCACAATCTCGGCAATCTGGGCGGCCTCATTCGGCTGCTCCACCTCAATCCCATCGTCATATTGAATCCAACGCCGACTCATACCTCACGCTCCCAAACCTTCCCGTTCTTAGCTAACTTCACAAACGCTTCTATCCCCACGATCCCTGCCTCTTCCCCCAAATACGCCCGCTCCGCCAAACTCGAAACCCCGTCGAGTCCGATCACCTTCAAATGCCGCATCGCGTCCATCGCAAACCCCACCGCATCCGGCTCCGCCGCCAACATCGCGTCCCCGGTCGGCCCGGCCAATATCGCCACCGCCTCAAACAACACCGACGGCGCGGCCGCCAATGCCGCATCCACCGTCCACCTCGTCCCTTTCCCATCTTCGGCACCGCCCGCCTGCAAACCAATACGGGTCACCATCGCCCCGGCCGCTTTCAACTCGGCCTCCAGTTTCTTCACCAACCTCCCCTCAAACCCCGGACCCAGCAGAATTCCAACCCTCCGCCCTCGCAACGTCGGCTTATACTTTCCGTAAAGGCGGACCGCCGGGCTCAACGCCACGTCCTGCGGAGCCCGTGCCGGATGGATCACCTCCGCTTTACCCTCCATGCCCAACCCCTGCGCCACCGCCTCCCCCAAAGCCGGGTCAATCAGGCCCAAGTGGCCCAACATCCGGCACCGGATTGCTATCGTCTCCACCTTACCCAACTCAAACGTCAACGCCATCCGAATATGCTTCTGTTCCTGCGGCGTCACGGATCGGTAGAACATCCGTGCCTGGGAGTAGTGATCGGCAAACGACTCGGCGCGGATGCGAACTTTGCTCTCCACCACCGGTGCCGCATACGTTCTAAAACCCCGCTCTAAGGACTCTCGCGGCCCCGCCGGGTCCAACGAGTTCGGCTCATAATTCGCCCGTCCTACCGGCACCTCCATCTGCATGTGCCCGTCCCGCTGACCGTTCGCCATCGGGCACTTCGGCCGATTGATCGGCAGTTGATGGAAGTTAGGTCCGCCCAGCCGACTCAATTGCGTATCCAGGTACGAAACCAACCGCCCTTGTAACAGCGGATCATCGCTGAAGTCAAGCCCGGGCACTATATGGCTTGGGCAAAACGCGACCTGCTCGGTCTCGGCAAAGAAGTTAGTCGCGTTCCGGTCCAGCGTCATCTTCCCGACCATGACTAACGGAACCAACTCCTCCGGCACTAACTTGGTCGCATCCAACGCATCAAAATCCAGCGCGTCCGCCTGCGCTTGATCGAATATCTGGAACCCTAACTCGTACTCCGGAAAATGGCCCTTCTCAATCGCTTCGTAAAGGTCCCGACGGTGATAGTCGTTATCCGCCCCACAAATTTTCACCGCCTCATCCCAAAGCACGGCGCTCGTTCCCGCCAACGGCCGCCAATGGAACTTCACAAACTGGCTCTCTCCTTGCGCGTTCACCAGCCGAAAAGTGTGCACGCCAAAGCCCTCCATCATACGCAGACTCCGCGGAATCGCTCGATCCGACATCGCCCACATTACAGTGTGCATCGCCTCCGGCATCAAGGAGATGAAATCCCAAAAAGTATCGTGCGCCGACCCGGCTTGCGGATACCCGCGGTCGGCTTCCATCTTCACCGCGTGAATCAAGTCGGGGAACTTAATCGCGTCTTGAATAAAAAACACCGGGATATTGTTCCCGACCAAGTCGAAGTTCCCTTCACTCGTATAGAATTTCACCGCGAACCCACGAATGTCGCGCGGCAGGTCAACCGAGCCGCTCCCTCCCGCCACCGTAGAGAAACGAGCGAAAACCGGCGTCCTCACCGCCGGATCAGCTAAAAACGCCGCCCGCGTCACCGCCGCCATCGACCGGTACGGCTGAAAGTATCCATGAGCCCCGGACCCGCGCGCGTGAACAATTCGTTCCGGAATCCGTTCGTGGTCGAAGTGCGTGATCTTCTCCCGCAGAACGAAATCCTCGAGGAGCGTCGGCCCCCGCGAACCGGCACGCAAGGAGTTCTGGTTGTCGGAAATCGGCTGCCCTTGGTTCGTCGTAAGCAACGTTCCATCAACGGCCGCCTGTTGGTGGGTTTCCCCGCCGCTCTTGGACTGATGTTTCATAGGGCTCCTCGTAAGCAACTCAATTGCCATTCGACCTAAGGCCGAATGGCCCTCGAACTGCTCCGCTCGAATCATGGACTACGACGAAACAGCAGCGGTAAACCACCTGATCGAAATACTCAAAGACGGCGAGCTGGGTTTTACGGCAGCGGCCGAGGATGCCACCGACCCCGAACTGAAGGCCAGCCTCCTGCGCTACGCGGACCAACGGTCCGACTACGCCGAGACCTTGCAAGGGATGGTTGAGGAGGCCGGCGAAAAGGCCGAATATGCAGGCACCCTCGCGGGGACCCTGCATCGCGGTTGGATCAACCTGAAAAGCGCCGTGGCCAGTCGCGACGATCTCGCCATTCTCGAGGAGTGCGAACGCGGTGAAGACATCGCCGTGGGTGCTTTCAACGTCGCCCTGGCTGGTGACCAACTGGAAATAACTCGGCCCGTGATCGAGGAACAGGCCATTCATATCCGGGCCGCCCATACCCACATCCGAACCCTCCGCGACCGCTTGGCCTCCACCGCCGCGGTCTGACGTTTGGTCGTCGCATGACCAATCGCGGTCAGTGCCCATTCAAAAATTGTCGAGGAAAATTGGATCTCTGAAAAAAAGTCGCAGCCCTCGCGCATTCAGCGACAGTTGGATCAAACTCTCGGCCTACCAATCGTTCGTCTGACCGGCTTCGAAGGTTCCAGGAACCGCAACCCACGCACCGCTACCTTTTCCCGGAATGCTTTCAACAGCGGGACATTGTGCCCAATCAAGTGATGCCATGGCCTTGGTCTCCTTGTCTTCCATAGAACCGGATTTAGCGAGCGGTTTCACGAATTCAATGGGGACCCTTCGCTAGCCGCCGCGAACCAATTTCATGAACTCGTGCCGGGTGCCGAAAGACGAGCCGCGAAGCTGGAACCCCTCCTCACGGTCTCAGGCCAATCAGGACACCAGTGTCC
>JANODS010001511.1:0-1396 GCA_031412835.1 Acidobacteriota bacterium
GCCTGACTTCGACCCGAGGTAACCGGGGCGCTTCGTTTGCGCCGGCGCTTCAGGCGATTGAAGAAGTAAACGTAATTACGAACACTTACGATGCGCAGTATGGCCGGGTGGGCGGAGGGACGACATCGATCAACATTCGCAGCGGAACGAACCAGTTTCACGGGGAGTTGTTCGAATTTTTCAAAAATGAAAAATTGATAGCGAACGGTTACTCGCGGAACTCGGTCGGGATCCGGAAGCCCGCGTATAAGAACAACACCTTTGGGTTTCGGGTGGATGGTCCGGTGTTGATTCCGAAGCTGTTCAACGGAAAGAATAAGCTTTTCTGGATGTTATCGCTGGAAGGCTTGCGAGAGAGAAATCCTCAGACGCAGCTATGGACGGTCCCGACGGCGGCACAGAAGACGGGCGATTTTTCGCGGTTGGTGACGAACACGAATCAGCAGATTGCGATTTTCGATCCGCTTACTTCGCCGCGCGTACCGTTTGCGGGGAACCTGATTCCGCGGAACCGGATCAACCCGGTGGCGGCGAAGACGATTGATTTTTATCCGGCACCGAACCGCATCAGCGAGAGCCCGGACGGGCAGAATAACTACCTGTTTGTGAACAGCTCGCGGAATGATTACGACCAGTGGCTGGGTAAGATGGACTGGTCGGCCTCCGACCGGAGCCGGGTGAGCTTTCGGTATGGGCAGACTCCGTGGAACAACTTTGCCCGGGTGCAGTGGGGGACGAACGCGGCGGAACCTTCCACGGAAGCGCCGACCACGCGAGTTTCGCGCAATTGGGGAGCGGATTGGACGTACACGTTGAGCCCCTCGATGGTGTTCAACTTGCGGGGCGGATTGTCGCGCTACGAGGGGTTTTCTGGCAACATATTCGGTCGAGGGTTTAATCCGACCGACCTCGGTTTGCCGGAGCGGTTGGTCAGCCAGTTTGATGCGCGCCAGTTTCCGCGTTTTAACTTTACCGGCAATAACATTTCGTCGTTGGGGTCGACGCGGACGTCGAACTACGAGACGACGGATACTTACTCGGTGCAACCGAATCTAACCTTGATTCGTGGACGGCAGACGTGGAAGATGGGGGCGGAGCTGCGGCGTTATAACGCGAACACGCACAACCCCGGCGCGTCTAGCGGGACGTTCAACTTTGGGCGGAATTGGACGCAGCGAAACGCACAGCAGGCGGATGCGACGAGCGGGAATGAGTTGGCTACATTCCTGATCGGGGCGATCACGTCGGGGAGCGTGGAGAAGAACGTTTGGCCGGCGTATCGGAACGATTACGCGGCGTTTTTCTTCCAGGACGATTGGAAGATCACGAAGACGTTGACACTGAACTTCGGGCTGCGCTGGGACTACGAGAGCCCGATCGTGGAGCGGTTTAACCG
>JANODS010001512.1:0-9951 GCA_031412835.1 Acidobacteriota bacterium
TTCGCCCATCTCGTCGTCCCGTTCTGCCACCCGTTCCACGCCTATCCTCACGACTACCGCCGATTCACGCCGCAAGGCCTCCGGCTCCTGGCCGGCGGCCTCGAAGTCGTCGCCGAAGGCTGGCGCACCGGCCCCACGGCTACCCTGCTAGTCTTCGTCATCGAGTACGCCAAACTCTGGTGCCCCTGGCGTCCGCTCCGCGCCGTCGTCCATGGCGTCCTCGGCTGGGCCCTGTTCCCCCTCCGCTACCTCGACATCCCTCTCCGTCGGTCGCCGAACGCGTACGTCCTCGGCAATCACTGCTACATTTGGCTCCGCAAGCCGGACCGCTAAAGGGGGCCTGTTACACTCGAACTTATGCCTTCGACACTCTCCGCTCTGGCGTCCTCGCGCGGTATCAAAGAAGGCCTCCTCCTCCTCAGCAAGGACAAACAATGGGTGAACGAAAAGCATCTCGCCCTCTGCCGCATCCCGTCTCCAACCTTCTTTGAACAGAAGCGGGCCGAATGGTTTCTCCAACAGTTTCGGGCCCTCGGCTGCGAAGCGTCCATCGACCCCGCCGGCAACGTAGTCGCCTTCCTCGCGCCGAACGCTTCCGGCCCTTACGTGGCCGTCACGGCCCATCTCGATACCGTCCTTTCCCCCCGCACTCCCGAAGAGGTTTCCACCCGGCCCGATGGCAGTTTCTATGGCCCCGGCGTGTCGGACAACGGCGCTGGTCTCGCCGGTCTGCTGGCCATCGTCCAGGTGCTCAAAAGGATGCCCGATCTCGAAGGGGTCACCGCGGCACCGGTCTTCATCGCCAACGTCGGCGAGGAGGGCGAAGGCAACCTGAGCGGCATGCGCTACCTGTGCCGCCAGTCGCCGCTGGCGAACAAGATCCGCTCTTACCTCGTCCTCGACGGCCCCTCCACCGACCACGTCACCTGCCAAGCTCTCGCCAGTCGTCGCTTCGAAATCACCTTCTCCGGACCCGGCGGCCATAGCTGGTCCGACTACGGAGTCGGAAACCCGGTGCATGCTCTGAGCCGGGTGATTACGCTGTTCGCTGAAAACCAGCCCGAGCCGATCGAGAGCATCAAGTCCTCTTTTAACTTCGGAGTGATCGACGGCGGCGTCAGCGTGAACTCGATTCCGAACTTCGCCCGGGCTAAACTCGACATCCGATCCGAGTCGGCGGGACGGCTCGACGTCCTCGCCGAGCTGCTCGAAACATGTGTAAATAAAGCGGCGGAGATGGAAAATTCTCAGGCGACGATCGCCCGGGTGACCGCCAAGATGCGCGAGACCGGCTCGCGGCCCGGCGGACACCTCCCCGCCGGCGCGCCGATTCTTCGCTACATCGCCGCGGTCGACGACTGGCTTGGGATCCGCTCCCGCATCGACTGCTCTTCGACCGACGCCAACATCCCGCTGAGCATGGGCATCCCCGCCGTATCGATCGGGGCCGGCGGCACCGGCGGCGGTGCCCATACCCCCGGCGAGTGGTTTCGACCGGATGGCCGGGACTCCGGGCTGAAGCGGATTCTGCTGACGCTGTCGCTGCTCCTGGCCGAATGAGCCGCTACGCCGATCTGAGCTTGGGGGCCATGGCGCTGATCTGGGGCGCGATGTTCGTCGTGGCCAAGGCCGCCCTCGACGACGTCTCGACCGTGCTGTACCTCGCCCTGCGCTTCAGCCTGGCCGCCATCGTCCTGGGTCTCATCTTTAGTCGAAAGCTTCGTTTCGAATGGGCAGGGATCGGCCTCGGGGTCGTATTGATGGCGGGCTACATCCTCCAGACCGTTGGTCTCCAATCGATCTCGGCGGCGAAGAACGCCTTCTTGACGAGCGGCTACATTGTCGGAGTCCCGCTGTTGGGCTGGCTCGTCTATCGCCAGCAGACTCGGCTGTCTGAAGTGCTCGGGGTGCTCACCGCGGTCGCCGGGATGGGCCTGCTTTCGATGCGGGGCGAATCGCTGACCATCGAGCGGGGCGACGCTCTGACGTTGGGCTGCGCCGCCGTCTACGCCGTGCATATCGTGATGTTGGGTCATTTTGCCCCTCGAATTCCATACGAAACACTCAGCTTTCTCCAGGTGGCTGCGGCGGCCGCGTTTGCCTGGGTCGCGCTGCCGTTTCTGGAAACGCCGGCCATCCGCTGGCGACCGGCGGTGATCCTGGCGATCGTCGCCGGTGGGCTGCTCGCCACCGCGCTGGCGTTCGTCGTCCAGACCTGGGCGCAGCAATACACGACGCCGACGCGAGCCGCGCTGATCTTCGCGCTCGAACCCGTTTTCGCCTGGTTGGTCGCCTGGTGGTGGAACGGCGAAATCCTGACCGGCAGGGCCGCTATTGGGGCCGCGCTAATTTTGGGTGGTGTCCTGCTCGTTGAATTGAAACCTAACCGCAAAACGGCACATCCATAGAGCAGTACACTGATAGTGATAACTTCTAGGAAGGTTTCCGCATGAGACTACTCGCGAACATCCGGCAGCAGAAGCTGCTCTCCTCTACCCTTATGGTTTTTTCGACGGCGCTGGTCGTCCTGGTTGGTACGCTCGTGTCCACCACCGCGACGGCCGCAAAGGGCCAAGCCGTGGCCCCCGACGCTACGCCGCTGGTCATTCCTTCCGCGGCAGCGTTGCCGAACGAATTTACAAAGATTGCAAAGATGATGGAACCGTCTGTGGTCAATATCACGACGGACTTTGTGCCGAAGGCCCCGGCCCAAGCCCGGCGCCGTGGTACTCCGGCCCCCGATACCGAAGAGGGGGGCGATGAGGAAGGGATGGATTTGTTCCGCCGCTTTTTCCGCGGCAACCCCGGCTCCGAACAGATGGTGCCGCGCGGCGGCGAGCGGCAGGCTCCCCGCGAAGCGACCGGCTCCGGCTTCGTCGTCGACCGAAACGGCTACATCATAACGAATTATCATGTGGTCGAGAAGGCCGATACGATTAAGGTGAAGTTCTCCGGCGACACGACCGAATACAAAGCGAAGGTGATTGGCACCGATTTTGAGAGCGATATCGCGGTGATCAAGATCGAAGCGAAGCGGCAGTTACAGGCCGTGAAGGTCGCTAACTCCGACGGCGTCCAGGTGGGCGATTGGGCGGTGGCCATCGGCTCTCCGTTTGGTCTCGCCGCTACGGTGACGGCTGGCATTGTCAGCGCGACGGGTCGTGACCTGCCCTCCGCTGAACAGTTCCAACACTTCATTCAGACCGACGCCGCGATCAACCCGGGCAACAGCGGCGGTCCGCTGCTGAATATTAACGGGGAAGTGATCGGGGTGAATACCGCCATCGCGACGCAGAGCGGCGGCTATCAGGGCATCGGCTTTGCGCTGCCGGCGAACCAGATGGTTCGCTCCTACAACAGCATCATCCAATACGGCCGCGTGAAGCGCGGATCGATCGGGATTAGCTGGAACCGGAACGAGAAGCCCGAAGTCCTCAAGGCGGCTGGCTTCACGAACGGCGTTCTAGTCGGCGCGGTGACTAAAGATGGACCGGCCGAGAAGGCTGGCATAAAGGGCGAGGACATCATCGTCGCCATCAATGGCAAGAGCATCAAGGACGGCGAGGAACTGGTCTCCAAGGTGAGCGAAATGCCGATCGACAGCTCGATGAAACTGACGATCGACCGGGCCGGAAAAAAGATGGATGTGACCGTTACGGTGATGGACCGCGAAGAGGTGTTCAAGGACGACCCCCGCTTCGCCCGGCACCGGACGGACACCCCGACGCCGGAGAAGGTCGAAGGTACCTCGGCGAAATTTGGGATCATGATCCGCCCGATGTCGGAAGCCGAACGGGAGCCGCTGAAGCTGGGTGACGCCCGGGGCGTCTACATTACGAAAGTTGAGCCGGGCTCGTTTGCCGCTGAAATCGGCATTCAGGAACGGGACGTCGTGATCAGCGTGAATCGCCAGCCGGTGATGTCGCCGGACGACCTGCGGAAGATCCAAGGGACGTTGAAGCCGGGCGACGCGGTAGCGTTCCGGGTGATGCGGCCCACGCCGAGTCGGCGACCGGGCACCGAAGGCGCTCCGGCGTTCACGGCGTTCTTTGCGGCGGGCACCTTGCCCGAGGGCAATTAGACCTTGCTATGCTAGTGGCTTCATGAAGAACTGGTTACTACTGTTGGTGGCTCTGGCCTCCTTTGGGCTAACCCTGGGTGCCGCTCCGGCGAAGAAGCAGGCGGCGCCTGCCAAGAAGAAGGCTCCTGTCGCCACGTCGAAGCAGCGCTATGCGGCGGCAAGTTCGCGGTATAAAGCAAAGCGGGGAACCGTGGTTCGAGGCAGGGGCCGATCCCCGCAGCCAGTGGTGGTGGCCCGCCGGAGCTACGGCCAAGCGGCACCGACAGGGGATCGGTATACCGAAATCCAACAAGCGCTGGTGACCAAAGGCTACCTGCAAAGCGAGCCGACAGGGGGCTGGAACGCTCAAAACGCCGAGGCGCTGAAGCGGTTTCAGAAAGATCAGAATCTGCCGCCGAATGGCAAGATTACCTCCTTAAGTTTGATTGCTTTGGGTCTGGGACCGAAGCGTGATGTGAAGTCAGTGGCAGGCGCGATTCCGAACCCCTAAGCTAGGGGTATGATCATCGGTGTTGCGAAAGAGGTGAAGGACCACGAGACTCGGGTGGGCCTGGTTCCGGCTGGCGTTACGGCGCTGCGGGAGGCGGGACACACCGTCATCGTCCAGGCGGGAGCCGGCCGGGGGAGCTCGCTGCCAGACAGCGAGTACGCCGAGGCGGGTGCCTCGATTGCGGTGGGTGCCGAGGAGGTTTGGGCGAAGGCCGATCTGGTGGTGAAGGTGAAGGAGCCGCAGCCATCCGAGTATGGATATCTGCGACCGGAACTGACGCTGTTTACGTATTTGCATTTGGCTCCTTTGCCGGATCTGACCCAGGCGTTGCTCGACGCGAAGGTGAACGCGATCGCCTATGAGACGATCCGCGAGCGGGACGGGTCGCTGCCGCTGCTGACGCCGATGAGTGAAGTGGCCGGCCGGATGTCGGTGCAGGTGGGCGCACAATATTTGGAAGCGCCGAACGGCGGGCGTGGGATTTTGCTGGGCGGCGTGCCGGGGGTGGCGGCAGCCAACGTGTTGATTTTGGGTGGCGGCATTGTAGGCCACAACGCGGCGAAGATGGCGCTGGGGCTGGGCGCCAACGTAACGATTGTGGACCGCAATCTGAATCGGTTAAGAGAGCTGGACGATATCTATAACGGCCAGGTGATCACGCTGGCATCGAACTTGTATACGATTCGAGAGTCTATCCGGCTGGCGGACCTGGTGATTGGCGCGGTGCTAATCCCCGGGGCTTCGGCACCGAAGCTGGTTCGGCGGGACATGATGAAACTGATGAAGCCGGGTGCTGTGATGGTGGATGTCGCGATTGACCAGGGCGGTTGTTTTGAGACCTCCCATGCGACGACGCATACGGACCCGATCTACTATGTCGACTCGGTGTTGCACTACTGCGTTTCGAACATGCCGGCGGCGGTGCCGCACACGTCGACGTTTGCGCTGACGAATGCGACGTTTCCGTATCTGATGGCGCTGGCGAACAAGGGCGTCGTGAAGGCGGCCAAGGAGAGCGTCGCGATCGCGGAAGGGGTGAACACCTATCAGGGCTATGTGACTTACCCGGCGGTGGCGGAATCGCAGGGTCGGGCCTATACCGCGCTGAGCAGCCTGCTGCCGTGATTTTTGTGGTGACTCCGCTGGTGGTCGCGGCCCTAATCGGGCTGGGCTGGGACCGGCGGTACGCCCGTTGCCTGACCGGTTTGATTGTTGGGCTGATCGCCGGAGCGCTCCTAACTTGGTGGGCGATCCTCCATCTGGTATTCGGCGACCGGACTTCAGGATTGGCGCGGACGATTTTCGCGCGGCCATGGATGCCGGGCGTGGTCGGACCCATTGTAGGAGTCGTGATTGCATTCGCTTTCAAGCGATATCATAGAGCTAACTGAGGTTGGTTCATGATTCGTCTTTTCCTGGTCGTTTTGTTGGGTGCTGCGTCTGTTTACGCGCAAGATGTGACGGGTGCGCTTTCTGGCACGGTGACGGATTCGTCGGGTGCTACCGTAGCCGGGGCGATGGTTACGGTGACGAACACGGCTCGGGGTTCGGTAGTTTTTCAAGCCAAGACGAGTGAGTCCGGTGCGTATACGGCCCCGGCGCTGCAGGCGGGAACCTATTCGGTCCGGGTGGAGGCGAAGGGTTTCAAGCGAGCCGAGGTTTCCGGGGTACCGCTGCAGGTAAAGCAGCGAGCACGGATAGACGTGACGCTGACGTTGGGCGAAGTGACCGAGACGATCAACGTCGTAGGCGAAGGGCTGGGCCAATTGGAGGCGGAGTCGTCTTCGATGGGAGCGGTGATCAACACGAGTCAGGTGAAGGACCTGCCGATGCCGAACCGGAGTATTTTGAATTTGTTGACGCTCGTCGGCGGCGTTTCGAGCGGCGGTGCGGCGACGGGCATCAACGCGAGCCAGCTTTCGATCAACGGTTCCCGGACGTTGAATTCCGAGTTCACCGTGGACGGGGTGAGCGTAGTTTCGGGCTCCACGGGCGGAGTGCAGCGGATGCCTTCGACCGAGGCGATTCGCGAATTCCGGGTGCTGACTTCCGGCTACACGGCCGAGTATGGGCGGACGTCGGGGGGCTTCGTCAGCGTGGTTTCCGACAGCGGGACGAACGACTTTCACGGCAGCTTGTATGAGTACTTCCGGAACGAAAAGCTGAACGCGAATAACTTCTTCCGGAACCTGCGGGGCCAGGATCGGCAGACCGATCGGTACAACCAATTCGGCGGTAAGATCGGGGGCCCGGTGGTGATACCGAAGCTCTATAACGGCAAGGACAAGTCGTTTTTCTTTTTCAACTATGAGGGACTGCGGCGGATTAGCCCGTTTAACAATCAGTCGTCGATTCCGGACGCCGCGGCACGGCGGGGCGATTTCGCAGGCAACCCGGTGGTGCTGTTCGATTCGGTTAGCAACGCCCCTTTCCCGGGGAACCGGATACCGGCGAACCGCCTGGACCCGGCGGGTCAGAAGATATTGAATTTGCTGCCGGCGCCGAACCAATCGGGCATTCCGGATGTGGCCAATGGCCGGACATTGAACAACTACCTGAGCGCCGGTTCGAACGGCACCGTGGACAATCAGTTCACTTTGCGGGGCGACCACTCGATTGGCGCTGTGGCCCGGCTCAGCGGCCGGTACACGAAATTTTCGGTGAAGAACCCGAGTGGTGCGATTATCCCCGGTCCGCTGGATTCGCGGGTGGGTGATAGTCTGACGACCGGCCATCAGGTATCGTTGTCGTGGACTCATATCTGGTCTCCTCGCATCATTACGGAGGCGTTTGCGGGCTTTCAGCGGAACAACCCGCAGATTGATCCGCCGAGCTTGGGCATCAACGTCCGAGACACGCTGGGCATTGAGCGGTCGTCGTTTGCGGCGACGCCGATTCTGAACATCAGCGGCTGGCGGAGCTTGGGGATTGATACGAACACGTATCGTCGGCAGATCGACAATAACTATCAGAGTTCGTTTTCGCTGACGAGAACGACGGGCGGGCATACGATCAAGACCGGCTTCCAACTGCGGAAGAATCAATTCAATGTCTTTAACCCGGGGGGCAACTTCGCGGGTGTTTACAACTTTAACGGCGAACTGAGTGCTCCGACGCGCAACGCGGGCAACGCGATTCACGCGATGGGCGACTTTCTGCAAGGTTTGATTGCGACAGCGAATTACGATTTGCCGCAGCCGATTACGGGAAGGCGGAATACGAACTTGGGTGCCTTCATTCAGGACGATTGGAAGTTGTCGCGGCGCTTGACACTGAACGTGGGCGTTCGTTATGAGTATGAGTCGCCGATGACAATGTCGAACGATATTTACTCTCGATTGGATATCGTTTCGGGTAAGTTGCTGGTGGCCGGGCAGAACGCGACCCGTTCGCTGAACTTGGAAGCGGCGAAGACGAATTTTGCTCCCCGGGTTGGTTTTGCGTATTCGCTCGACCCGAAGACGGTGATTCGGACCGGGGCCGGGGCGTTTTTTAGCCAGATTTTTTCGAATCTGGGCGGTGTGGTGCTTTATCCGGGGTTTACGGTGGCGCAATCCTTCCCCGATTTGGGGGTTGGCATCGCCCAGCCGTTTCGTTTGCAACAGGGTATACCGCAGGTGGCGATCCAGAATTTCAGTGACCCATTCTTTGTAGAACGGAATGCAACTTTGAATAACCCGCTGAATTCGGGGGCGCAGTTCGGGGAGATCAGCCCGATGCCGCGGAGCTACCAGTGGAACTTCGGCATTCAACGAGAAGTGATGCGCGGCACGGTGGTTGATGTCAGTTACGTCGGCTCGCGGGGCAACCATCTGCCGTTGAGCTTGAGCTTTAATCCGATTCCGTTTGAGCGGGGCGATGAGTTGGCCCGACTCGGCACGGCGGCGGATAACCAACGGGCTCGCCGTTTGCCGCTGGTGGGCGGTTTGAATTCGTTTGTTCACGCGGGGACCTCCAGTTATCACTCGCTTCAGTTAAAAGCAGCGAAGCAGTTTTCGCGCTCTTTCGGTTGGAACGCAACCTATACGTTTGCCAAGTCGATCGACGATGGCACAGGATTGTTTAGTTTTTCGCAGCCGAACGATGTGGACGGCGGCCAATTTCCTTCTCTATTTCGGCGGCTTGATCGAGCTCGGTCGAATTTTGATCGGCCTCATGTTTTTGCCGGTTCGGTGCAGTACAAGACGACCGGCCCGGTATGGTTGCGGGGTTTTACGGTGAGCCCGATCGTGATTGCCCGCAGCGGTTTGCCGGACACGATTACGCAGAGCAACCTATGGCCGGGGGCGAACCAGCAGCGGCCATTTGTGATCAACAATGATGGGGAAGCCAAGGCTCCGGGGCTGACGCCGGAGGGCCAGGCGATCCGGTATTTGCTCGCGCCGACGGCGGCGAATTTTCCTTTCTTGCCGGCGGGCCCGCTGTATGCGGGAACCGGGGCGGGACGGACGCAGGTGTTGCCGGCTTCGGTTGGTAACCTTGGCCGTAACACGTTGCGCCAATTGGGCGAATTCAACATTGACCTCGCCGTCTCGAGGACGTTTGCGATTCGAGATCGCGTCCGTTTCGAGCTTCGAGGTGAAGCGTTCAACTTTTTGAACCATACAAACTTGGAGGGGCCGAATTCTGCACTGAGCGTCCAGGTGACGCCGACGAATCAGGCGTTTTTCAATTCGCCGAGTTTCGGACTGATTACGGCGGCAAAGTCGTCTCGGTTCGTGCAGTTGGTCGGCCGTTTTGAATTTTGAATTTTGATGGGACGCTCGGAGGCGACGAGGGCCGTATTGATTCCGCTTCGGAAGTCGGCCGAACGGTGGGGGCGAGACTCCGGGCGTCCAAAGAGTGGGATTACGTTGAGCGCGACGTTGAAATCCGGTTAACTGGGTTGGAAACCGGTGCCACAGGGACCGGAAAACGGATAGACCGAACGCGGAAGTGTCTTTTTTTCAACCACTTCCTGGGTTCATGCTGTTTTTTCGCGGGCGTATGGTTGAACACCGTTCAATTTTACGGAACGAAGCCACGGACCTCCCGTCTACGTCAGTTGCCCGGCCGACGAGGTACATCCGCCTTTAGATTCACCCAGTAGGGTCGAGCAACGGGGAGACTGATTTTGCAAGTGGTTGTAAATAAAGCAAAAATAAACTTGAACAGGTGGGACTAGGTAGAGCTGACTTGGTCGAGGAGTTGGAGGAGGGCGTGAGGGAGAGCGGACGAATTGCCGGGAGCGAGAACTTCGACGCCGACGCGATGTTCGTCGTGAAACGCGGGGAGTTCGAGCCAGGGCGCGCCTCCACCGGCGGGAACGAGGAGGATGGAGGCTTCGGGGCGAGATTGGTGCCAGCGGAGGGAGTCCTGATAGATATGGGCGGCACCCATG
>JANODS010001513.1:0-2310 GCA_031412835.1 Acidobacteriota bacterium
GCTGGCATTCCGATCGACCGCCCCGTTGGGATCGCGACGAAGCAAATTGAGGAACTCAAGGCCTAAGAATCAACCACCGCCGCCGGTCACCTGAATCACCGGTGGCACTCTCGTCTTCAGTTCAAAACGCCAAAAAGCAATAAAAAAGCGAGAATCGAAGCCACCGATGGCTCGCCCTCGACAGAGCAACTACGAAGCCATCGGCCGAGTGGGCCGGGATTCAATAGCAGGCTGGCCCGCCATTGAATCCCACCTAACTACCGCTTCTTGCGGGCGACCAGCCGCATGCGAGGCTGCGGTTTCGACGTCGCATTCATCGCCTCTTCAACCAGTTCCGCCTGTTCGAAGGTATGCCGCTTGAGCGAACCCGGTGCCGGGCTGGCCGACTCGCCGCGCCCGATGTACCGCAGCACTCGCCGACTCTGGTCGAGCAACGGCTGCACATGGTCGCGCACAAAGTGCCACGCCCCCATGTTCTTCGGCTCTTCCTGCACCCAACACACTTCCGCCGTTACCGGATAGCGAGCCAGAACATCCTGCAATTCGGCCGACGGGAAGGGATAAACCTGCTCCACCCGAATCAGCGCGACGTTGTTGATACCCTGTTTTTCCCGCGCATCGAGAAGATCATAATGCACTTTTCCGGTGGTCAATACCACGCGCTTCACGCGAGTTGCTTCCGTAAGCGCTGTATCTCCGAAAATCTCGCAAAAGCCGCCGCTGGTCAGATCATTCAGAGTAGACCCCGCCCGAGCCAACCGCAGCATCCCCTTCGGCGTAAACACCACCAGCGGCTTTCGCATCCCGCGTCGATCATCGCCGCCATGCATCTGTCGCCGAAGTAGATGGAAATACTGCGCGGCAGTCGTCGGATAAACCACTTGAATGTTATCTTCCGCGCACAAAGTCAGAAAACGTTCCATGCGGGCCGAAGAATGCTCCGGACCTTGGCCTTCTTGACCATGCGGAAGCAACATCACCAACCCGCTCGGCTGGCCCCACTTCTGCTGGGAACAGGTGATGAACTGGTCGATCATGATCTGCGCCCCGTTTGCGAAATCGCCGAACTGAGCTTCCCAAAGAACAAGACAGAGCGGATCGGCCACGGAGAAGCCGAACTCGAAACCGAGCACGGCGTACTCACTCAAACAGGAATCCCACACTTCAATCCGCGCCTGATTGGGCGCTAGATTCTGCATGGGGACGTAGCGTTCGCCGGTCTCGGCATCTGAAAACACGAGATGCCGCTGAGAGAAAGTGCCTCGACCGGAATCCTGGCCGCTTAGCCGGACCGGGGTTCCTTCCAGCACCAGTGTGCCGAACGCCAGCGCCTCGGCCGCGGCCCAATCGATGGTTCCGCCTTCGAGACTCTGCAAGCGCCGGTCAATGATCGGCTTCAGTTTCGGGTGCAAGTGGAAGTCTTCGGGGAAAGTAGTCGACCCGTAAATCACCCGCTCCAAAATACCGCGATCGACTGCCGTTTGTGGAATATCTCGCCGCACGTCGGAGTCATCAACGACGGCCAGTTCCTGGAACTCGTACTGCTGCGCGTTGGCTTGGCTTCGCTCCTGGGCATCAGAAAGGCGCTGGGTAATCGCCTTTTTCATGCGCTCAATCTCATCGGCCGAAAGCACTTTGTCCCGTACTAACCGTTCTGCGAATAGCGTGGGGACGGATGGCTGCTGCCGGATCTTGCGATACATGATCGGCTGCGTGTAGCTCGGTTCGTCGCCTTCGTTGTGGCCGTGGCGACGGTAGCAGACCATGTCAATCACGACGTCTTTCTTAAACTGTTGCCGGAAGTCGAAGGCCAATTGCGCACAGCGAATACAAGCCTCCGGATCATCACCATTGACGTGAAAGATCGGGGCGTCCACAATGCGGGCCACATCCGTGCAGTACAGCGAACTTCGGTAGGACTCGGGCTGCGCGGTAAAGCCGATCTGGTTATTGATCACTAGATGCAACGTGCCGCCGGTCTTGTAACCTTCCAGTTGGGACATATTCAGCGTTTCCGCCACCACACCCTGGCCAATAAAAGCCGCGTCCCCGTGGATCAGCAGCGGAATCACCCGCTCGCGCTTCAAATCGCCCAGACGATCCTGCTTAGGCCTGACAATCCCTTCGACGACCGGATTAACCGCCTCCAGGTGAGACGGATTCGGAGCTAAGCTAACCACGATTTCGCGTCCGGACGGAGACCGACGAACGCCGCTCGCGCCGAGATGATACTTCACGTCTCCGGAACCTTGCATCGAGCCTTCGTAGGGATTGCCGTCAAACTCGCTGAAAATCATCTCCGGTTTTTTG
>JANODS010001514.1:0-2954 GCA_031412835.1 Acidobacteriota bacterium
GGCGGCGAGGATGCGAGCGTCGAGTTTGATGGTTTGGCGACCGCCGATACGCTCGAACTCGCGCTGCTGGAGAACGCGGAGAAACTTGGCTTGGAGCTGGGGGGCGAGTTCGCCGATTTCGTCGAGGAAGACGGTGCCGCCAGCGGCCATTTCGAGCTTGCCGGGCTTGCGGTCGACGGCACCGGTGAAGGCGCCTTTTTCGTGGCCGAAGAGCTCGCTTTCGAGGAGGCTTTCACCGAAGACGGCGCAGTTGAGGGCGAGGAACGGGCCTTTGGAACGATTGCTGGAGCGATGGATGGCTTGGGCGATGACCTCTTTGCCGGTGCCGCTTTCGCCGAGGATGAGGACGGTGGCTTCGGAGGGGGCGGCGCGGAGCGCGAGGTTGAGGACGCGGAGCCAGTTGGGGCTCTGGCCGATGATGCCGGAGAGGCGCTCGCGGAGCACGGCGTTTTCGGATTTGAGGGAGTTGAGATGGAGTTGGCTTTCGAGGGCGACGGTGGCGAGGGTGGCGAGGGCACCGAGGGTATCGTCGTCAGGGCTGGGGCCGGCGTAGTCGAGGCGAAGGGCTCCGATGCGCTCGCCGCGGGCGAAGACGGGAACGGTGGCGATGCGTTCGCGGCGGTCGACGGAGACCTCTTCGAGGCCAGGGCCGAGGGTGAAGCGGATGGCGGCGCAGCCCAGGAGTTGGGCGAGATGCTGCTCGATGATGGGGTTGGGGCCGGCGAGGAGGGCGCGGAAGAGGAAAATCATTGTGCAGGCTTCGAGGAGGGCCGGGGCACGGCCAGCGGTATCGAGTTCGTAGACGAAGCGATGGGGGCCGATGGAGATGTGGTCGCCGGGGTTGAGGTCGTCTTCGCGGATGCGGAGACCGTTGACGAGGGTGCCTTCGGCGGAACGGAGATCGGTGAGGCGGGGGCCGACGAAGACGCAGTGACGCCAGGCGACACCGTGGCCGTCGAGGACGATGCCGGCGTCGGGGTCGCGGCCGACGATGGTTTCGATTTCCGGGAGGGGGATGGCTTGGCCGGCGAGGGGTCCGTAGAGAGAGAGAAGGCGGGCGGACATGGCTTGATCAGTTTATCAAGGTTAACCAATGGGTTAACGGAATTCGCCGGATGGTTAATTTTCGGCAATCGGCTGTATAAGAATCAATCGTTTAGCTGGCGGTCAGTGGCTTGCAGTAGAGAGGGCACGGTCCAGACGGATCACAGAGAAAAGGAGAAACGACAATGACTAAAGCACTGATAGTGACGATGCTGGCGGCAGTGAGTATGAAGGCGGAGACTCTGGAAGCGAAAGTAACGTTTCCGTTTGTGGTGTCTGGGGTGCCGATGCCGGCGGGCGAGTATCGGATTGGACCGGTGGGGCTGGGTCGGTACACGATCAGCAACGCGGCGACGGGCAAGAAGGTGATTTTGACGGGATTTGGGTCGGCGGCGAAGTTGAGTCGGGGGCCGGTGGCTCCGCACTTGGGATTTATTTGCGCGGCGAGCCGATGCGCTCTTTCGCAGGTTTGGTTTGAGAGAGTCGGCGTCGAGAACCGGGGAGTTCGGGAGCGGATGGAAGCGGGGAGTGAGCCGGTGGAAGTGGCGGTTGTGGCGATGACTCGGTAGTAGATTTTTCAGGGAGAAACGACAATGACGAAAGCAATTTTGACGATGATGATGGCGGCGGCGAGCATGCAGGCCGAGACGTTGATTGCTAAGATCAACTTTCCCTTCGCGGCGTCGGGGGTGACGATGGCGGCGGGGTCTTACTTCGTAGCGCTGACGGCGCAGGGGTTGATTTCGGTGGAGAACCGGGAGACGGGTAAGAAGGTGGTGCTGATGGGTTTTGGTTCGGCGTCGGATCGCAACCGGGCGTCGACGAATTCGCACTTGAGTTTTGCGTGTGCGGCGAGTGGGTGTGCGTTGACGCAAGTGTGGATGAGGGACCGGGGCGTGGAGAACCAGAAGGTTCGGCGGGAGTTCGAACCGGCGCAGGTGGCCGTGGTCGCGATGTTGCGGTGATCGCGACTCCCCGCGAGCGAGAGAAGGCGGGTATACTCTTTGGGAAACAAGTTATCCCAGTTTGCCCAAAGGGGGTTTTACGCCGCTGGACCCTTTACAACTTGAAAAGTTGTTTACGGCCGCCCGAGCGATGAGTCCGGAGCGGGTTGGCGAGTACTTGCGTGAGCGGTGCGGTGAGGATGGCGAGATGATTCGGGCGGTGGAACGGATGCTGTCCGAAGAGGGGCAGACGGAGGTTCTTCCTCCGCGAGCCAAGTTGGGTTTGGGGCCGGGGGCGGTGGTGGCGGGACGGTTTGAGATTGTCCGGTTTTTGGGCCGGGGCGGGATGGGCGAGGAGTACGAAGCAAGGGACGCGGAGGTGAGCGGGACGGTGGCGCTGAAGCTGATTCGGGCGGTCCGCTTGCAGAATGAGTCGGCCGAGGGCCGGTTTCGGCGGGAGGTGCAGTTGGCTCGGCAGGTGACGCATTCGAACATCTGCCGGGTGTTTGATGTGGGACATGATGGCGAATTGACGTTTTTGACGATGGAGTTTTTGGACGGCGAGACGTTGGCGGATCGATTGAAACGGGAGGGCGCGATGACGAACGAACAAGCACTGCCGTTGTTGCGCCAGATGGCGGCGGGCCTGGATGCGCTGCACGAGCGAGGGATTGTACACCGGGACTTTAAGCCGGGGAACGTGATGTTGACGCGTGACGGTCGGGCGGTGATTACAGATTTTGGGTTGGCGCGGACGATGGAGGGCGGCGAGAAGTACACGCAGACGGGGGCAATGCTGGGGACGCCGGCGTATATGGCACCGGAGCAACTGGCCGGGGAGGCAGCGACGTCGGCGAGCGATATCTATGCCTTCGGCGCGGTGATGCGGGCGATGCGGCCGGACTGGGCGGGGGCGGCGCGGCGATGCTTGGAGTGGGACCCGAAGGCGCGGCCAAACACGGCAGG
>JANODS010001515.1:0-7626 GCA_031412835.1 Acidobacteriota bacterium
CGGCAGGCCATCACTACGGTCACCCAGCCGCCACCGGGACGACAGCGCTGGAGTACGCGAAGCATGGGTGCGGCATTAGGCATCTCCCATCAAAGCGTCCAGAAGATTTGGACCAGAAACGACTTGAAGCCGCACCTCATACGCACTTTCAAAATCTTCAAGGATCCTCGGTTTGAGGACAAATTCTGGGATATCATTTGCCTTTACCTGCACCAAACTCGACCCCGGCATCGCACACTGCCGGACCGCCTTGAACACATTCAACCGCCCCTCCGTCGACGTCTTCCCCGTCAATCACTTAGTCCAATGCAAATAGGCACCTTGCCCCACATACCCCAACCCATAAACTAAAATGGCGCACCCCCCAATCGCCAGCGCCGCATCCACATTCCGATCAAAGTCCAACTTCATCCCCAACCACGACGCCGGCCCCGCCACCGGTATCGTGATCAGAAAACTCCCCATATGCCGCAGCGTAATCCACCCGCCTCCCGACGGCACCCGCTCCACCATTACTACCCAACCCGCCCCCACCGCATAAACTCCTGCCAAAACCAACCCAACTATCGAGAGCCGCATGGGCTTCAGCATACTCCTTATTTGATGGTCACCATCGCCGCGTTGCTCTTTTCCCCGTTCGCCGTCACGACTAGCGCATACGTACCCGGTGCCAAACCAGGCACTTTGAAGTTCACCTGCATCAGCCCCACGAACTCTGGCGTCAACCCCGCAAACACCACCTCCACCGGTGCCCCGTTCAGCGTCGCCGTCACCAAACTCCGCGGTCGCGATATCGGGTCCCCCTTCGCCGCCGACCCACTCGCCACACCGTTATCCACCTGCCCCGCCCCCGTCAAATAGGCGACCACGTAACTATCCACCGCCGCCCCGTTCTCCGCCGTGTTAACGCTATAGTCGGCGTTCTGCACCACCGCCCGCCGCTGGCCAAATTGAAAAATCCCCGGTGCAGCCGCCACCACGCTTACGCTCCCCGGCGTCGACGCTTCTCCGTTCACCGTTACCACCACCGGCACCGCCGCCCCCTCGGCGACCTCATAAGGGACCTGCGCATTAATCTGCCCCGCGCTTACATATACGAGTGGTGCCGCCTTCCCTCCGATCGTCACCGAAGTCCCGCCCAACTGCCGTGGCAGCGGAAGCGCGGAAGCGCCCATCGTCTCCACCGCCAGGTCCGTCCCAAACAAGCTAATCAGGGCCCCCGGAGCCACCTTCGCCGCAAAACTCGCACCGTTCACCACCCCACCAGCCGATAGCTCCGGCGGTGCCGTAACCTCCAACGTAAACTGCCCCACATTCTCCATAATCCGATTGGCCTTAGCCTCAAACGGACCGACTCGGTCTTGTTTGAACAATGTCGGATCGGAGAAATGGAACGCCGTCAACCGCACTTCCGTCCTTCCGGACTTGAAAACCAGCGTCCCCGGCGACTTCCCCGGGTATCCGCCTAAGTCTTCCACCAACCCCGGATTCACTCCAAACGGGGGAAAATACTGGGTCGAATTCACATTCAGCGCCGTAAGTGCAGAAATC
Organism: Acidobacteriota bacterium; assembly: GCA_031412835.1. Lineage (GTDB taxonomy): Bacteria > Acidobacteriota > Terriglobia > Bryobacterales > Bryobacteraceae. Next base: position 1,552 of record JANODS010001515.1, read on the forward strand.
TGCGCACTCCGCGACTGATCAAAGAAAAGCTGTAAGGTGTAGTTAGTCCAAGTGTAACTATTCGACCGCTCCGCGAGCATCGTATAAGTGTGCGTCCCCACCGTCATCGGCAAAGCGATGTCGTTGTTCGCCGTCTTCGGGCCATTGAGAATCGCCCCGTCCAGCTCCTCGCCCTTGACGAGGAAAATCCCCGGGTGCCCCCCGTGCAGCGTCGTCCGAAAGCGGTGGCCTCCCACTCCCGGTATCTTCCCCGCCGCATCCGTGGATACAACCTGGATCGCCGTCAACTTCACGGCGCTCCACGCCGGAACCGCCGCCATCATCAAACAAAGAAAAAAATAGTCGAATCTCATGTCATCCTCCGAGTAAGGTAGTCGTTCGGATCAGACACGCGCAGCCATCTCCTCAATCGGCTCAACACAAGTGCACTTCCTCGCGATCACCGCCGGACGCGGCATCCTCTCGGCCCGGTTGTTGGTCGGCTCAACGTAAGGAACAGCAAGCGCAGCAAAAACCCTTCATCGTTCTGCTTTCCCAATCTATGCGGCAACCATTGGTTATCGCCATCCATCAAAACGCGATCCCGCGATTGGTGCGTCACCCGGCTCCGGAAGACCTTGCCGGGGCCGACCTAATTCCATCGCTTCCCGAGGGAGCGCCGTGCCCCTTTACCGAAAATCCCTCGCTCCACCCTGTTTGGCCACCTCGAAGGGCCTCGACAAGTCTGAAACGCACACCTGGAGCTTGGCTTAGAATCGAAATCCCCTCCGACCATCGATCCGTTCGCCGCTCCTTGAAGACCGAAATGCTGCAAACCTGCGCGCTCTACCCCACCACCCCAATCGCCGACACCATCCGTCCCGTGTCCCTGCCCCGCCGAAAAGAGTAGAACGATTGCTCTTCGCACATCGTGCACACCCCGGCCACCCAAACCGACCCCACCCCAACCGCCTCCAGCTGCTCCCGGTTCGCCGTCCACAAATCCGCCTTTCGATCGCGCTGTGGAAGCGGAACCTCCACACCCACCTCAAAACAACAAGGTCCAATCGATGGCCCGATCGCTGCCAATACGTCATGTGGGTTCGTTCCGTATTCCACCCGCATACGATCCACAGTCCGGGCGGCAATCCCCGCCACCGTCCCCCGCCAACCGGCGTGCACCGCCGCCACCACCCGTCGAACCGGGTCAGCTATCAAAATCGGCACACAATCCGCCGTCCGAATCGCCAACAGCAGTCCCGGATCGGCACTGATCAACGCGTCCCCATCCCCCAAACATCCCTCGGTTTCGCGTACCGTCCAAATGACGTCGGAATGGGTCTGCCGCACGGTTGCAATTCGACCGCTCCAGGGCGGCGTATGCCGGGTGCCAAAACCATGGCGCAACCACGGCTGGGCCTCTAAGGGCGGAGCAAGAATCACTACGACACCGGATTCTGTACTTGCGCCACCATCACCCGCCGCTTAAACTCGGCCAGCATCTGCTCGTGCAACCGAACTTCCGTCGGACGCCGAATGAGCGTCGGCGTGGCGTCAATCTTGTCCTGCAACTTCAACAAGGCGTAAAAAAGATTCTCCGGTCGAGGCGGGCAACCCGTCACGTAGACATCCACCGGCACAATCCGATCAATCCCCTGTAACACGCTATAAGTGTTGAACGGGCCACCTACACTGGAACAAGCTCCCATCGAAATACACCATTTCGGCTCCGGCATTTGGTCCCAAATCCGCTTCACCACCGGCCCCATCTTTAGGGAAACCGTTCCCGCCACAATCATCAAATCGCTCTGTCGCGGGCTCGGTCGAAACACTTCAGAACCAAAGCGAGCAATATCAAACCGCGACGCGCTTGAAGCAATCATCTCAATGGCACAACACGCCAATCCAAACGTCAGCGGCCAAACCGATGATTTACGGGCCCAATTAAAAACGTAATCGACGGACGTCGTAAAAACATTTCGTTCGAACTGATTTTGAATTGTAAAGCTCATAACGACGCGCTCCGATACCACGCCAACGTCGCTCGTAAACCCTCTTCCATGCTAAACCGGGGCGCATGGCCCAGATCTCGCATCGCCGCCGTCGTGTCTGCCTGCGAATCCTTCACATCGCCCGCCCGCGGCGGGCCAAACAGCGGTGGCAATGAGACCCCTTCCATCTCCTGTAGCATCGCCCAAATCTGTTTCAGCGTGTACCGGCCACCGTTGCCGCCGTTGTAGAACTTGCCACTGACTCCCGGTGCCCGCGAAGCCTTTAAACACAGCGCCGCCACATCCTCAACGTAAGTAAAATCTCGGCTCTGCTCACCATCCCCAAACAGCGTCGGCGCAGTTTTCGCCAACAAATGCTTCATAAATAGCGACAGCACGCCGGAATACGGACTCGATGGATCTTGCCTCGGACCGTAAACATTGAAGAACCGAATCGCTACGGTCTCCAAGCCGAAGTTCTCGTGAAACAAAGAACAGTAGTATTCCCCAACTAACTTCTGCAAGGCGTACGGCGATTTCGGGTGCGGGGTCATCGATTCAACCTTCGGCAGCACGAGCGTGTCGCCATAGGCCGAACTCGAAGCGGCGTAAACCACCCGCCGAACTCCCGCGTCCTTAGCCGCCCGCAATACAGAAAACGTGCCGTTGATGTTGACGTCGTGCGACGGGATCGGATCGGCGATCGACCGAGGCACGGACGGAATCGCCGCCAGATGAAAAACGATCTCGGCACCGCCGAAGATTTCCTTCATCTCGTCGTAGTCGCGAATGTCGGAAACGTGAGCTTCCACGCGATCCTGCACCGCTTCTAAGTTGGCCAGTTTGCCGCTAGCCAAATTATCAACGACCGCCACACGCTCCGCCCCTTCTGCGAGCAACGCCCGCACAATCGAAGAGCCAATAAAACCGGCTCCGCCGGTGACTACAAATTTCGGTCTCATAGCTTGCTGATTTCCGCCTCTAGATAGCGTAACGAATCGTGAGCAATTTTCTCGGCGCCAGCGGTAAAGTCAAACGCCTCCATCGAGATCCACCCTTGGTAACCGCGTCTGGCAAGCGTCCGCAGCACCGGCTTGAAATCCCAGTTCCCGGTCCCCGGGTGCTTGCCGTCCATCTCGTTCACGTGGATGTGGCGAATAATATCGAAGTAGCGGTCCACCAAAACTTCGTGGGCCTCCTCTTCCTTTACCGCGTTATGCGAATCATACATCGTCTGGATGGCAGAGCTCGCAATTGAAGCCACATAGCCGGAAGCCTCTTCGAGCGTGTTCAAAACGTCGGTATCCTGAGGCGGCAGCGGCTCCATCAGCATCGTCACCCCGCGCGAGAGAGCGTGTCCAGCCGCCCGCCGGAAACCATCGACGTACTGCGCCGTCGATTCCGCCTTGCTTGAGCCGCCGGTAGACTTCCGCTGGGCCGGAGAACCAAAAATCATCTTGCCGCCGCCCAGATCGCCGCACAAGTCGATCAGCGTCGCAATATGGAGCCAACTCCGAGCGCGCAATGCCAAATCCGGCGTCGTCACATGCAGGCCCTTCGGGGCCACCATCAGCCAATGCAGCCCGACAAACTCCAGCCCTTCACTCGCCATAATATCGACCAACTCCCGCCGCCGCCCCGGCGTAATCGAAGCCGGATCGTCCGCCAACGTGAAGTGTGCGATTTCAATGCCAGCGTAGCCAAGACGTTTAATCGTCCGGCACTGCTCAGCAAAATCCCAGCCCTGAAAGACTTCATTGCAGATCGCCTGCCGAAATGGATAACTCATCAATCTCCTAGTGTAAGCGGTGAACTACCTTGATTGCATCGCCCGCCGAAGAAGTGATCGATTCGACCGCCTGGCTCAGTGGTCTACGCTCGATCATCGCCCGCAGCCAAGCCGACTCGGTGGCCGCGAGAGTCGAAATCGCGCGGAGGAAATCCTCCGGCGAAGCGTTTACACTTCCAGCCAGGATGCGATTCCCTACAATCAAATCGAGAAACGGCAACGGAACCACCTCGTTCCGCGCTCCTAATACAATCATCACTCCCAACGGCTTCAAACACCCAATCGCCGCGCTCGCCAAAGCACCCGAACCGCAAGCCTCGATCACGACATCCGCCACCATCCCCGGCATCGTATCTCGATACGAAACGCCCGCCCTTCGCAAAAGATTCGCCCGAAAACTCTCTCCCGGCTCCCGAGAAACCACCGTGACGTCCCAGCCTCGTTGCAGCCCAGCCCACGCCGCCAAAATCCCGACTGTGCCCGCACCCAAAATCACGACCCGACCGGGCTCGCCCAAGTGCAACCGCAGGGCAGTCGCGTATGCCTTTTCCACCACGCTCATCGGCTCCACCAGGACCGCGACCTCCACCAGACTTGCCGGCACCGCGAACAGGTCCTCCGCGCGATCCACCGCCCACTCGGCACAGTAGCCGTGCAGCCCCAAAATCCCGCGTTCCCGATACTCGCCCGTCAAACATAAATCGCGCCGCCCAGCCGCGCATGATGCACAAGCTTCGGAACACGCACGCCGTACCGACGGAACGACGTAGTCGCCCGGCCGTAGACCGGGATGAGTCGACCGCTCCACCACCGCCACCGCCTCGTGACCGAGGATCAGCGCCGATTCCGAATCCGGCGGTGCCCCAAAAGCGAACGCCGCCAAATCACGGTCCGTACCGCAGATCCCACATTCCAGCACTCGAAGGTACACCTCCCCCTCGGGCGGTTCGGCAACCCCATCGTCCACTCGCAAACCCCGCGCCGCGTAATCGAGCAGCAGCGCCCGCACTACTGCTCCTTGGCCACCGGCTTGCGCCCCACCGCAACCATGGTCAAACCCGGTAGCGGAATCAAGCGATCAATCAGACGCCAGAGCCAAACCGTCTTGTCAAACAGCTTCAGCGTGATCCGAGAGATTCGTCGGCTACCCAGCAGCCTTGAATTCGTCCACCAAGCCAAAGTGCCCAACCGATTAAACGTCTGCGTCGATTCCACCGTCATTCCAACCGTTTCGAAAAGCTTGTTTATGTCGGCACGGCTGAATCGTCGCAAATAACCCAACTCGCGGTCAAGCGAACCGAAAAGCCCAGGCCCATGCGGCACCAGCAAAACGACCCGTCCTCCGGGGCCCAACTTCCCCGCCAACTGCGCCAAGAGCGCCGCTGGGTCAGCCATCGACTCGAGGACATTTACCGCCAAGGCTGTGTCGAGCCCTGTCGGCAACTGTCCGAAATCGGCTGGCGTTGCCGGATCTAACTCCAACACGTGCACGCTGGGCGTCTTCAGAAAACGATTGCGGAGAGCATGCAGGTAGACGGCCTCGTTTTCACACGCGAAATAGTCGATCTTGCGACCCATCAACCGGCCCGTAAAGTCGCCGATCCCGGCTCCCAGCTCGACCACCCGATCACCAAGATGCGGTCGAATCAAAGCCGTTGCCCAGGAAATGTACTGCGGGGTCCCCGTCAGATTATTGAGATGCTGACGTCCGTAGTTCTCCGCATACAGGTCATCGACCAACCAAAAGTACAGGATTACGCCAAGCGCCTTGACCCCATCCTTCCACCCGATTTTCTTCCCTTCCTCAAACGTACGTCCGTGGTAGCTGATCGGCACCTCATACACACGCAGCTTGCGCTTCGAGGTCTTCATCGTGATCTCAGGCTCGAACCCAAATCGATTCGATCGGATCGGAATGCTCTTCAAGAGATCCGTCCGAAAAACCTTGTAGCAAGTCTCGATATCGGAGCAGTGAAGATCGGAGAACATGTTGCATACAAGAGTGATCGAATGGTTGATCATCGAATGCCAAAAGCGCAGAATCCGGCGCTGCTCGCCTGCCATGTAGCGCGAGCCGAAAACCGCATCCGCACGGCCTTCCAGCAGCGGCCTCAAAAGCACGCCGTATTCCGCGGGGTCGTACTCCAAGTCGGCGTCCTGCACCAGCACGAAATCGCCGGTGGCGTGACTCAGCGCGGTTCGAATTGCCGCACCTTTTCCCTCGTTCTTCAACTTCCGAAACAGCTTGATTTCTGGATGCGACGCAACAAACGCCTCGAGAATTTCGCCAGACCCATCGGTCGAACAATCGTCGAC
>JANODS010001516.1:0-5068 GCA_031412835.1 Acidobacteriota bacterium
CCGCTCCGCTGCCGTTCGATGTTCCCTCCAACGGCATCATCACCAATGCCCCAAACCAGAATTATGATGTGATCCCGCTCGACTATCACGAGGGCTACATCCAGAGCTGGAATCTGGCCGTTCAACGCGCGCTGCCGGGCAAATTCACGCTGGATGTTGCCTACGTTGGAAACCAGGGCACCCGGATCCCGACAGTATTCAACGCCAATCCTGGGCTGATTCTGGGCGCTGGCCGCGACGGTCGGCCGCTTTGGTCAAAGTTCCGCCGCGATACCGACACCAACTTCCGATTTATTGGGACTTCGAACAGCTACAATTCCTTGCAAGTTAAGTTTGATCGCCGGTTCTCGGGCGGTTTCTCGATGACTTCGGCTTACACGTGGTCGAAGGCGATTGACGTCGCCAACGACAATGGTGGGTTCTCTTATTACATCAATCCAGGGAGGTCACGCGCGGCATCTGACTTTGACCGGCGGCACATGTTCAACCAGAGTTATATCTGGGAGCTTCCTTTCGGCAAGGGCAAGAGGTTTGCGACCTCCGGACCGGTCGGCCACATCCTCGGGGGCTGGCAGGTTACGGGCCTGCTTGCGCTGATGACGGGCCAATCGCTGAATATTTCGGCACCCGCTGCGACGCTGAACGCGCCGGGCAATGCGAACAATCCGAATTACATCGGATCGGGCGGGTTGCCGGTGGCTGGGGTGGTGAATTTCCGCTCCACGGGGCGGAATCAACCGACTTGGTTTGATCCGAATGTATTTGCGGCCCCGGCGCCAAACACGTTTGGCAATGTAGGGCGCAACGCGTTCAAAGGCCCGGGCTTTGCCAACGTTGATTTGTCGCTGTTCCGACGGTTTGTTTTGACGGAGCGGTTCAAGCTTGAGTTCCGCGTGGAGAGCTATAACTTCACGAATACGCCGCAGTATCCGAATCCGGATGGCGGATTTGGGAACGCGACGTTTGGCCAGATTACGAATGCTGGCATTGGGAGCTCGGCTGACGGCGGTAGTCGGCAGGTGCAGTTGGGGCTTCGGCTTCAGTTCTAGGCTGTTCGATTCGACAGGGGACAAAGCTCTCGGCGTTCGGGAGCTTTGCTTTCTCTAGGCGGGGGCCGCGTGGCTTTCTACGGTTGGAACAATTGACGGGCCAGATCGGATGGCGTGGGGGTGTCCGTGCCGTAGCGGGTCGGCCATTCCTGCTTGGGGAGGTAGTAAGTGCCGAAGCAGCGGTCTACCCATGGAAGCATGGCGGCGTAGTTCTTGTTGATGTGTTCCGCGCCGTCGTTGGTATGGTGCCAATGGTGGAAGGCGGGAGTGGAAAGCATACTTTCGAACCAGCCCAGGCGCCAGCTTACGTTCGAATCGATGAAGAAACCCCAGATGGTGCCGGCAATGGTTACGAGCACCGGAACCAGGTCAAGGCGGTCAGGCATGGGCTGGGCCAGGCCGAGCGCGTACATCGGCACGAGGCCGCAGAGCCGGACGAAGACCATATCGATGGGATGGGCGCGCGAGTTGACGAGCCAGTCCATCTCTTCGGCGCTATGGTGGATGGCGTGAAACCGCCAGAGCGCCGGAAGCTCGTGGGACCAGCGATGGCCCCAATAGGCCCCAACTTCGCCCACGACCAGAGCGGCCCCGATGCGGAACCAGAGGGGGAGTTCAGCGACTCGTTGATAGAAGGCGACCCCGACAAGATGATGCAGCGTGGCGGCGAGCAGCGTCAAGGGCAGGATGAGGAGTAGCTTGGGGACCAGGCCGCTGAGGAAGTAGTAGACCAGATCCGTTCCGAACGATTTCCGAAAGAGCCTTCTGGGATGCAGGGCCCACGCCCTTTCGAGCGGTACGAAGACGATGACCAAGAAGGCCAGCCAGAGACAAAGGCGAACGATGTCTAGCGCCAGCGACCCGAGATGTTGGAGCAGCGAGGGGCTCATCTGGGGAGTGATCGTCAGAAGGCCACTTTCGGATTAGGGGGCAAACTACTGTTTCTTCCGGAACCGGCGGAGGACGGGTAGGGCGAGCAGACCGAATCCGATGAAGGCGAAACTCGCGGGTTCGGGGACGGCGACGGCGATGGAGATTCCGTCGAGAAGGACGAAGGGCGGGAGTCCGTTCGGGGTACCGACGGCTACGAAACTAAGAAGTTCGCTGGCATTAGCGGCTGTGAAGGTAAGCGTCTGCTTCATCCAACCGACCGCGCCATGGCTGGCGTTTGACATCAAGGTGGTTAGCTGGGCAGGGCCAGAGCCCAAAGTAACTCTCCAGCGCTCGGTGGTTGCGCCGTCAAATCCCCGTTGCTGCGCCGCCGCCTGGTAGAACGTTATTACATACCGCTCGCCGGGAGTTAGACTGGTGACGGTCTGAGTAAGTGGAACGGCAAAGTTCGGATCGCCGTCGATCGCTACATAGTTGCCGCCATCGGGGCTGGCACCGGGATTCACCCAAAACTGGAGGCCGCCACCGAAGGCATTTCCGCAGAGGTTATTCGTGGCCCCGGCGTAGACTAGGCAATTCAGGATCTTGTTGCCGGTGGGAGCGGCGGTCCAACTCGGCAGGATCGTCGTGTTGTTGATCGAGAAGCTTGCGGTGGCGGTGCCGATGTTTTCAAACGAACCGTTCAAGATGATCGGCGTTAGCACAGGGGCGGCTAGGGCCGATGGGGCCGCGGCGGCGAAGACGAGCAATGAGAGCCCGGCTGCGGATAAGTAAGATTTAATGCGAACTAAGCGCGAGGTGGTTTTCATGGGTTTCTTTAGTCGATGTATAGGCATAACTCCGCGCTCGAGCTTGCGGACGCTCTAGCGCATAGGATCTGGATGCTTGCCGGTAGAACTACTCTATCTGCCGAGGGGGGTTAGACAGAATAGGCTTCCAGGCTCAATTAGGGGCGAATTTGCCTTAAGATCGACCTTGGTCAAATCACTTAGTTCGCCTCTTTGCCCGAATCGCATCCCACCGGCGGCGGATCCAGCCCCGGTTTCGTTCTCGCACCCGCCGCCAAAGCCGACCGACCGCCGAGCCCCACCAAAGGCCGTAGGCGGCGGCGCGCAGACGAATGAAATGTTCATACGTCCAGCGGAACCACCCGATGGTGAGGAGTTGAGGCTGGGTCAACTGGAAGAGCCGCGCGACGACGGCGGTGCCGGCTACCTTCGCGGTGAGGACGGTCCCGATTCCCAGGATGGGGTGCCCGCCGGCGATCCAGTAGAGGGCCAGGAATTTGATCGGGGCCAAGCATATGGAGGGAATTCCGAACAAGGCCAGAGCCCCCCAAGGAGGCACCTGGCGGATCCAGTTTTCGACGGCGTGAAAGACAGGAAGCTTGCCGAGGAGGGCAATGAGGCCGGAGAGGCGCCAGAGAGCTTCTTCGACGAGGATCACGACGCCGGCCACTACGAGTAGCGGGTACGTGATGATTCGTTTGGAGAAGCGGCGCACCGTTCTACCGTAGCAGCAACGACGCTCTTACTTCCAAAGGGTGGCTTGGTCGACGATAACCAGACTCTCGAGGGTCCCGTAGTCGAGCCCTATGGGTTGAATCCTCGTCCCTTTCCCGACAGGATCTGGGGTCCGGGGCCGGGGGTGCGAAGAAGACGACGATGGCGCGGTAAGTAATTCTGTGTGGCGGAACGTCGGGCGGGATATAGCTGTCGTTGTTTTGCACCTCCGAGACGAACCCAAGAGCCGCAAACCGTTGCATTACGGTGCTTCCGCGACCTTCGTCCACTTGGCGGCGAGTTGCGATTTGCCGCCCATGCCGGGTGCTCCGCGGTACATCATCGAAAGGTTGCGGGCGGCGAGCCGGTGACCGCCTTCGGCGGCCTTGGTCCACCATTTTTCGGCTTCGACGAAGTTCTGTTCCACGCCATTGCCGACGGCGTAGAGCATGCCGAGTTTCGCCGCGGCGGCATTGTCGCCTTTCTGCGCCGCCGCCAGCGTTTCTGGAAAATTGCCGAGGGGGCCGAACCCGTCATTTTTCGCTGTGATGTCGGCCAGCCACTTTTCCCAACCGCCTTCGGGGAACTTCTTTTCTGGCCGACCGAGGTCGCCGCGGAACTCGCGGTCGCGGATGGGGGCCAACAGGTTCGCGGCCATGGTCCGCAACTCTTCGTCCTTGTCGGAGAGCAACTTCACGAGCGCGGCGAAGATGGGCGGATCCTGCTTGACGCCGTTGATTTGCAGGCGAACGGCTTGACCGAGGGCGTCGACGGCGCTGACGCGGTGAATGTCGGATTCGTCAGAGAGGGCCATGCGGATGAGGGCGGCCTGGGCGGCGGCGCTGCGCCAGTTGGCGTTCACGGCTAGTGTTCGGATGACGTCAGGGGTTGCGGCGAGTTTGCCGATGGCTTCGATGGCGGCCTCGCCGCAGTTGGTCTTTGCGCAGGCGCGGATGTTGGCGGGCGTTGGGTTCTTGCGGACTAGGTCGCCGGCGGGCACGCCGCCAACGACTTCCAGGCCCTGCCCTTTGGCCAGTAACGCCTTTTCGCCGGCCGATAGGGGTAGCCGCTTGTTTCGCTGCGCGACGGCCCAGGCGACGGCGTCATCGTTCGAGACCGGGTGATAGGTCCGGGCTCCGAGATCATCGACTTCTCGGTAAATGACATGCGCGCCCTTCGCTTGGACTCGACTGTAGCCATCGCGGACGTTGGTTAGGTGGTGCGATAGATCGCGCATGCCGAGGACCATGTAGATTTCGGCGCCTTCTTTGACGGCATCGAAGGGCTTGTCGACGTGGGAGGGCATGAGCCACCAACTCCAACTGTAGGAGATGGAGGCGGTGTAGAGATCGGGGAATAGCATGGCCATTTGGCCGGAGATTTTGCCGCCTTCGCCCTTGCCGTAGAGGTAGACCCGGCGGGGGTTGATGGGATAGGTTTTCTTTGCCCAAGCCAGGAGTTTCTGGATGGGTTCGTGGTCGATGACGTTGAACTTTTGGCCTTGCGGGTGGGCCCCAATGACGACGAACTGATCGCTGAGGCCGAGACGCTGGAGGGCGGCGCGGACGGGGAGCATTTCGTCACCGGTGGGACGGTCGTGTTCCGGGAAGCAGAGGAAGACACCGA
>JANODS010001517.1:0-1563 GCA_031412835.1 Acidobacteriota bacterium
GCCTTCTCATTCACCTCCATCCCGATCACCTGACGGAACACGGTCTGCAAGTTCGCCTTCACTTGGTCGTTTGTTACCCCGGCCTTCCGCCGCCCGAAGACCTGCACCCATCGCGACCGGCGCTCTTCCAACTGACCTCCCCGCGGGTTGATCTCCTTCCTCATCGAGATCGGGAATCGGACCTTCGGCAGCACCCCCGGCGATAAACCCGCGAACCCGGACGCGCTGACGCCTACGACGGTCATCGGAAAATCGTTCACTAGAATCTTCTGCCCCACAATCTTCGGGTCGCCATTAAACCGGCTCTGCCAGTATTCGTAAGCCAATACCGCCACCGGATGGCCGCCTGGGGTCCGATCATCGTCGGTCGTCAGCACACGTCCCACCGCCGCACCCACGCCAAGCAATTGGAAATAGTTGCCGGAGACGGTCTCGCCCAGGGCTCTCTCAGCATCTTTCCCGAAGGAAACTGTCACCGAATCCTCTCGCCGAGCCAACATCCCGACAAGCGTTTCGTTCTTGTCCCGCAAATCGCGGTACATCGGATAAGACAACATATCCCGACCCTGATTGTTGCCGTAGTGCGAGCCGCTGGACGCCACTTGCACAATTTCTTCCGGATTCTGGATCGGCAGCATCCGCAGCAGCAACTGATCGAGCAACGTGAAGATCGCCGTATTCGCGCCGATCCCCAGCGCGAGCGACAAGATCGCAATCATCGAGAACATCGGACTCCGGCGCAGAGACCGGGCAGAGTATTGAAGGTCTTGCCAAAGGAAGGACATCGTCCTTTATACGGACGAGCACGACGACGGTTACCTACGCCAACAGCAAGTTCCGCAATCGTTCGGCCGTCGCCGCAAAAGGATTCGCCAAAGCAAACTCTTGCGCCGCCCGTCCCATCTCGCGAAGTCGCGCCCGATCCCGTACCAGCTCCTGCAGAGCCGGCAGAAACGAGTCCGCCGAAGCCATCCGCCCGAACTCCGCCCGCATCAAGCTCTTGGCCCCCGCATGGTCCAGCGTCAAAGCCGGCAGCCCCGCTTGAAACGCCTCCATCAGCGTCAAACCGTACGACTCATGACTCGAAGGAAAAACGTATAAGTCGGCTTCAGCAAACTGGTCCGCCTTCGCTTGTCCAGTCACGTGGCCCGGGAACTCCACCTCCACCTGCCGCAACCGACTCGCCAGATTCTTCAGCTTCTCGGCATACGCCCGGCCCTTCATAAACGCCGCCTCCCCGCAGACGCGCAGCCGCAGATTCGGCAGGGCCCCTTGCTGCTCCCATGCCAGCAGCGCTTCCAGCAGCACGTGCTGATTCTTCTCCGGTGAGATCCTGCTCAGCGTCAAAAGCGTCGTCCGCTCCTCGGCTGGCGTCCGTTCGCTCGTGTGGGTCGCGGGCGGGGCACCCCAGGGCAGCACTTCCACCCGCACCGCCGTCCCGTAGCAGCGATGAATCACAGACTGCATCTCCGGTGAAGGCACGATGCAGGCCTTGGAATGCCGCACGCAATCAAGCTGCTTCTGAAACACCAACTGCAAAACGTCCGGGCAAAACGAACCCAG
>JANODS010001518.1:0-6139 GCA_031412835.1 Acidobacteriota bacterium
CATCGAGCACCGCCTGCGTGTTGCGGGAAGCTCGCGCAACCCATTCAGCCGCATGGCCATGGAAGAGATCTACTCCCTCAGCGGCGGCATCCCTCGCCTGATCAACACACTCGCCACCACCTGGGCCCCGCCCACCGTGAACGGGCCAATTGCCGTCGAACTCGCCTGTTTCACCCCCGGAAAGAAGTATCCCAGATAGTCTGAAAACGCGAGCGCCGCCAAAGCAATCGGAGCCGAAAATCCAGCCGTGAAGGAGATCCAGCCCTCCATGAAACCCCACGTCGGCCCATAAGCCTGAGTCAGGTAAACGTACTCTCCCCCCGAACTTGGGAAGTTGATTCCCAACTCCGAATAGCAGAACGCCCCGGCCAGTGCCACAATCGCCCCCACCACCCAAATCCCCAACACGATCGAGGGGTCTCCCAGATCACCGGCCAAAAACCCGGTCGTCGTAAAGATCCCGGTCCCGACCATGTTTGATATCACAAGCGCCGTGGCGCTAACCAGCCCAAGCTGGCGAAGAAGAGTGGATTTCGTTTGATTCAACTGGCTACTCGAAGGTTCGTGGGCAAATGCCCGCAGGCGGATTCGTAAACTTGGTATACGTCTTCAAACACTCTATCCCAGCTGACGCGGCAGGCCGATTCGCGCGCTTCGAGGCGCATGCGTTGTAGCTCTACCGGGTTAGCGATCAACTCGGCAACCCGGCGCACAAAATGAAGGTCGCTCTGGCACACATGCCCGTTCTCCCCCGACGTGATCAGATGCCGAGGCCCACCCTGGTTCATCACGATAGCCGGCACCCCACTCGCCAAGGCCTCATGCACACTCGTGCCATAGGTATCCGTCATGGATGGATTCAAAAACAGATCCATATTCGCGTAAGCGTCCGCCAACGCCTCGCCATCCAGAAAATCCGAAAACTCCGCCCGGCGAAGTCGACGCTTCAGCCAGGTTCGCTCAAACCCTTCCCCGATAATCTGAAACCGATGGCTGCCCGCCGGCAGCGCCTTCTGCACCTGCACGAGCAACCGAACATTCTTTTCCGGTTGTAACCGTCCAGCGAAACCAAGCGTAAACGCCCCGTCCTGGCGAAAACGCCGACCCGGATGAAACAGCCGCGTATCGACCGCCCGAGGCATCAGGCTCACCGGTCGTCCGGTTTGTTCTTCGAGAAAACGAACCAGATCCGGGTTCGGCGCAAACAACCGCCTAGCTAACTTGTAGAACAAGGTGACGCTCTCGAGCGCCCCCCGCTCGGTCAGTGCCGTCACGAACTCGGTGTACGCCCGCGGCAACAGCGCAAACACTGGATGATCCAACAGAAATCGGAGCCGCCGCGCGGCCAACTCGTGCAAATTGTTGTGCCACGACGCCACCAGCGGAATCCCGTAATAGAAGGAGAAATAGGCTCCCATCAACCCAATATCGCCCGGCCCCGTCACGTGGATTACGTCCGGTCGAAAGCGGCGAACGGCCGCCCGCAAACGCAGCAAATGGCGCGGCAGCAAGGGATCAAACGATAATACGCTATCAAGAGGGATCGACGTCGCCGCCCGATGCAGCTTCACGTGCATCTGATTGCCGTCCGTCCAACTCCGCGTCACCTGCCCCGGCCTTACCAAGAGTAACGGCAACCCATTCCGGCGAGTAAACGCCGACATCTCCCGGCTCGTCCGCGCAAGCCCGTTCACCTCATCGAATGAGTCCGTGAAGTAGGCAACGCGAATGGATGGACTAGCCGACATGCCAAGTGAGGAGACGCTGCCAACAGTATAAACGTTTCCTCACCTGCCGCGATTACAGTTAGTGCTGATGCGGCTCGGCAAACGCCGGAGCTAACCCATGCAACGCCAAACGGGTATCGATGGCCGTCTCCACGACGTCCTTCTCCTCGTCGTTCAGTCCGCCCGCCAAGTCCTCGATCTTCCGATACAACTTCTTGGCGTTCGACTTCGTCGTGTCCCCAGAGCAGCAAAGCGCATATGCGAACAGCGCCCGTTCCCGCAGGTCTGGGTCATCAAACATATCTTCGAGCTGCTTCGACTCGTAATTCATCCCCAAGTAGCCCACGCCAGTAATGGCTTCGTTCTGCACGGGACGAATCGGGTCCTGCAAATGCTTCGAGAAGATTGCCGCGAAGGTCTTGTCAAACGTACGCCACATGCCACGCATCGCCAGCGGCCGCGTCTCCAAATCCTCGTACAACTCCCGCAAAACCTTCTCCACCGCCGGGGTCATCTCGTTCGTCGCCACCGCGATCGCCGCTCCAGCCCGCTCCGCACCGGGTGCCGCCGCATCCATCATCTTTGCCCGCAGCTTGTCCGCCACGCCGTCCTCCGGCCAATACTCCGCCAGACTCTGCCAAGCCGCCGCCCGAACTCCCGCGTCGGAATCCTTCTCCGCCGCCCCCAACAGCACTTCCAGAAGCTCCTCATCGGGCTCCTCGTCAACCAACGCTTCCGCCGCCTCCCGCCGCACATTCGGCTCCGGATGCTGCAGAAACTCGACGATCTCTTCCACGTCCAACACGTCCCAAACCGGAGTCGAGACCTCGTCAAAATTCTCGTAGACGTCGTATTCCGGATGCCCGTCTTCCACCACCGGAGCCTCCAAATTCCGCAGCGAGTACTCAAGCTCCCGCCGCTCGTCTTTCTCCTCTTCACCCATCCGCTCCATCCGCTCCGCCATCGCCGGCATCAGATCCCGATCGCCATACAAGCTCAGGTTGATCGCGGCATCGGCCGGCTCCGTCTCCAGCCGCTCCAGCAAAATGGCTTTGATCCGTTCATCTTTCACGCCCAACCCCGCTAGCAAGAATGCGATGTTGGCCCGGCTGTCGCCCTCGGCCGTCTCGCGCAACGCGAGCAGCGGCTCCACCGCCGCCTCGCCCAACTCGCCCAGCGCCTCATAGATGTGGTCCGGCGCTTCGCCGTCGTCCTGGTGCAGCAGGTCGATGAAGAACGGAATCGCGGCCGGGTGCCGCAGCGCCCGCAACACGTGGAATAGGTCCACCGTCAGGTCCACCCGGTCCTCCTCCGGCTGCTCCAGCGCATAGGCCGCCACCTCTTCCGCCGCCGATGCCCCCCGATCAAGAATTGCCTTGACGAACGCATGGTCAGTCCCGATGCGCCCCCGACCCGCTTCCTGAAGAAGATCGCGCAAGGGCGCGGTAGCGTATTGTGAAGGTAAGAGTAACATGGTATTCCGAAAACACTTAGTAAGTAGCGCGCCCGCCCGAGGCGTCGTAAGTTTGGGCAGTAACAAAGCTGCAATCCGGACTCGACAGGAAATGCACGACCGCCGCGATCTCTTCCGGCTCACCCGTCCGGCGCATTGGAATCTTCTCGAGCATATAAGCCACCTGCTGCGGCGTCAGTTGCTCCAAAATCGGGGTCCGCACCACCGCCGGGCTCACCGCGTTCACGCAAACGCCATCCGTCGCCACTTCTTTCGCAATCGACTTAGTAAATCCGATCACCGCCGCCTTCGTCGCCGAGTAAGCCGACATGTTCGGGTTGCCCTCTTTGCCGGCAATCGAGGCAATGTTCACAATGCGACCGTACTTGTTCGCGCGCATATGGGCCATCACGGCCTTGCAGCCGTTCCAGACGCCGTCCATGTTGATCGCGATGCACTTGTGCCAGTCGTCGATGTCCTGCTCCCATAGCGGTGCCGCCTTCCCCCCGATCCCGGCGTTGTTGACGAGGATGTGCACCTGCCCCGTCTTGGCGATCACGCCGTCGACAGCGGCCTGCACGGACGCCGTGCTCGTCACGTCCATCTGGACCGACAGCGCACCCGCAATCGTCGCCGCGACTTCCGCCGCCGCCGCGCCGTTGATGTCGGCGATCACGACGGTCGCCCCCGCCTTCGCCAAGCGCCGCGCAATCGCAGCCCCAATTCCAGAAGCCGCGCCGGTGATGATGGCCGTCTGGCCGGTTAGATCGAAATAGCCCATGGGATTATCCTCCTAATGAAGATGGCCCGGAGTCAAGCAGTTGCCTCCGGGCCATCTCTCAGTTAACTGAAACGGACGGACCTACTCTTCCCGCTTGACGATCACTTTCACGTTCACCGTCACCTGCTTGTGCAGCTTCACGGGAACCAGGAACTCGCCCAGGGTCTTGATGGCCTCGGGCAGTACGATCTTCTTGCGGTCGATGTGGAAGCCCTTGGCCTCAAGCTGGTCGGCGATGTCTTTCAAAGTCACCGAACCAAACAGGTGGTCATTCTCGCCGGCCTTCATGCTGATCTCGACCACGGTCGGCTCGAGTATCTTGGCCAGCTCTTGCGCGGCACCGGCTTCGACGGCTTCCCGTCGCAATCCAGCTTGACGCTCTTGCTCCACAATCTTCTTGTTCGATTCCGTAGCCGGCACGGCGAGCCGTTTCGGCAACAGAAAGTTGCGGGCGAAGCCCGGGGCGACGTTCACTAGTTGACCGCGCGTGCCGAGCTTGTCGATATCCTCTCGTAATATGACTTCCATGTGGGGATTCTCCTCGGGTTATAGCGACGTCGTGAACGGCAGCAGGGCGATGTTACGGCTCTGCTTGATCGCCATGGCGAGCAAGCGCTGATGCACGCAACATACACCGGAAATCCGGCGCGGGGTGATCTTACCCCGTTCGGATACAAAGGCCGAGAGTAACTTCACATCTTTGTAATCAATGTGGTCAATCTTCTCGACACAGAACCGGCATACCTTCTTCCGGCGGAAAAACTGCTTCTTATTGCCGGCCAGGGCTTTGTCGCCACCGGTCGGACGCTGGCTGGCCGCAATCGGGCGGCCTCCACTCTTGGTTTCTGCCATAGTCGTATTCTCCTACTCGTTAGTTCTCAGCTGCCGGTTCAACGGCGGCTTCGGCAGTTACCGGCGCTTCCTCTAACGGCAGCGGCGCGGCGGGCATCGGCATATCGGGAGCACCCGGCATCTCTGGGCGAACGCCCGGAGCGGCCGGCGCGAGCGGGGCGGCAACTTGCGGCTTCCGCGCGGCGCGTTTCTCACGACGCTTCTTCCGCTTCTCGACTCGACGCATTCTCTCGTCCATCCGCACAGTGATGAACTTGATAACGGCGTCGGTCACTCGCAGACGGCGTTCTACTTCTTTGGCCGTCTCGGCGCTTTCGGTTGAGAATTCGAGCAGAATGTAAGCGCCCTCGGTCTGCCGGTTCACCCGGTAGGCGAGTTTGCGAATACCCCACTTTTCCACCTTGTCGAGAGTTCCGCCACCGGTGGTGATGACACCCCGGAGCATCTCGACAATCGCGTCCTGTTCTTCTTCGGTCGCGGTGGCGTTGACGATAAAGAGTTCTTCGTAAGTCCTCATGTTTCCTCTTTGGCACCGGGAGCGCGACGCGCATTGAAACGCGCCATGGCCTTTTCGACGCCCCCGGTGATGATGGATTCCACTGCCGTGACAACTTCGTCGAGCAGTGGGTCCAACGTTTCTAGCTGTGCCCGCCGAATTTTGGCGAGCACGTATGACTTCATTTCTTTCACGGGCCGTTCCGGGCGGATGCCCAGTCGAATCCGTGCAATCTCTTCGGTCCCCACGCTGCGGATGATCGAGCTAACACCGTTGTGTCCGCCCGCCGAGCCTTTCGGCCTGATCCGCATCGAGCCCCAGTCGAGGGCGAGTTCATCATAGATCAACAGGAGCTGATCGACTGGAAGCGTGTACTTAGCAAGCAGCTCCTTAACGGAGCCGCCACTCAAATTCATGTAGGTTTGGGGTTTCGCCAGCACGACATCCGCGCCAGCAATTCGCCCGACTCCGGTGATCGCCTTGCCCTCGGCCCGCGTGACGCGGATGCCGTGAGCGGCAGCGAGCCGATCGATGGCCAGGAATCCCAGGTTGTGGTACGTGTTGTCGTACTCCTCGCCAGGATTGCCCAAGCCAACGATCAGCATGGAGAATTATTTCTTTTTGGCCTTGGCATCAGGGGCGGGAGCAGCCGTTTTAGCGGCCGTCTTGGCTGGGGCTTTCTCGTCTTTCTTACCCTTCTTGATTACTTCGGGTTCAGCGGCGGCAGCGGCAGCGGCTTCGGCGTCGATCTTCGGCGCGACGATGTGGACAACGATGGTTTCCGGCGGGACGGCCAGCTTCATCGAGCCAATCAAAATCAAGTCTTGCGC
>JANODS010001519.1:0-1243 GCA_031412835.1 Acidobacteriota bacterium
CGGTATTATGTTCCTTATCATGTGCATGGGAGGAGAGCCTGATGGACTTGCGGGAGTGCTACGAGCCGGCGATGGAGCGGGCGGTGAAGAAGTCGTTGCGGCGGCTGGATGGGCATTGTCGGCGGTTCATTGAGCTGTCGCCGTTTGTGTGCCTGGGGACGGTGGGCGGCGGGGGAGCGGATGTGACTCCGCGGGGGGATCGGCCGGGGTTTGTCCATGTGCTGGATGATGTGACGTTGGCGTTGCCGGACTGGCGGGGGAACAATCGGCTGGATTCGCTGCAGAATGTGCTGGAGGATCCGCGGGTGGGGCTGCTGTTTTTGATCCCGGGTTTTGAGGAGACTTTGCGGGTGAATGGGCGGGCGGCTATTAGCTTCGAGGCCGAGTTGTTGGG
The DNA here is from genome assembly GCA_031412835.1 of Acidobacteriota bacterium. Lineage (GTDB taxonomy): Bacteria > Acidobacteriota > Terriglobia > Bryobacterales > Bryobacteraceae. The sequence continues at coordinate 395 of JANODS010001519.1, forward strand.
GCAATGGGAGGGGGATGGGAAGCGGCCGAAGTCGGCGCTGGTGATTACGGTGGAGGAGGCGTTTCTGCACTGCGGGAAGGCTCTCATTCGGTCGAAGCTATGGGACCCGGGGTCGGTGGTGGAGCGGAGTGCGATGCCGTCGTATGGGCGGATGATGAAGGACCAGATTGAGATAGCGGATACCGTGGAAGAGATGGAAGCCTCGATTGCTCATGCCTACAAGGAGCGGCTGTATTAGCCGGTCGAGCTCAGTCGGCGTGTTTCGTTAGGAAGGTGGCGCTGGCTCGTCCGAAAAGACGTTGGTTTCGAGGCTGGAGCCGACGGTGCGGACCAATGGCTTGGCGGGACGCTGCTGAACGGGGCTCCAGCCGGTTTCGAGTTGGCTTCGCTCGTCGGTAGATGAGGCCATTTTCTCTTTGTTTTCTTGCGCTTCGGATGGTTCATCGCGGAACAGGTTGTCGACTGGGCCGACGTCAGGCCCGATGTATTCGGTACGGGGCCGAACCGGAGATTTCGGCATTGGATTGAGCTTCCGGAGCATATTTAGCTCGCGGAGACTGGCGTTGATGAGCCGGGCGAGGGCTGCTTCTTCGCGTTGGAGTTGCTGGGGCATTTTCGAATCGAAGGACATGCGGGAGGCCATCATTAGATCGATGGCGCCGACCAGTTGCGGGGCCAACCCGGGGTGCTCGATTTCTCGAACGTCGGCGAGGCAACTTTCCAGTTCGAGTGTTTGGAGCTTGGAGTTGCGAAGCATGCGCCACTGGGCATCGACAATTCGTTGGACGAGCCCATATTCGACCCGATTCCCGGGTGAAAGGTAGCGCGAATACTCCGCGGTCATGTTGC
>JANODS010001520.1:0-2261 GCA_031412835.1 Acidobacteriota bacterium
CCGCCAACAAACGGGCCGAACGAATGGCGCCGAGCGCGCGTTTACGCACCAGGGGCGGGACGTAGAGGCCGACCTTCTCGTGACCTTGGAAGAGGCCCTGCGCGGTTCGTTGCGGAAAGTCACTTTACGACGGCCAGGCAACGACGGCCACGCCGAACGCAGCGACACGTATCAGGTGCGTATCCCGCCGGGTGTGCGCGAAGGCCAACGCATTCGTCTCGCCGGTCAGGGCGATGCGGGCATCGGCGGTGGCTCCGCCGGCGATCTCTATCTACGGGTGCGACTCGCCCGCCACCCGGATTTTAGCGTGCAAGCGGCCGATCTCTATTGCGACTTAAACCTCGCGCCGTGGGAAGCGGTGCTCGGCGTGTCCGCAAAAATCCCCACGCTCGACGGCGCAACTTCGCTCCGGGTGCCGCCCGGCACCGCGGCCGGCAGCCAGCTTCGTCTGCGTGGACTCGGGTTACCGCGAGACGATGGCACTCGCGGCGACGTGTATGCCGCCGTGCGGATTCAAACGCCGAGTACGGTGCCGGCGGAAGAGCGGGCGCTTTGGGAACAACTGAGCCGCATCTCCACCTTCAAACCGAGGATCGAATTATGAGTGAATCAGCCTATGCTGAAAATTATTCCATCACCCTGGTTCGGGTGACCGAGGCCAGTCCCATGAGTTATTCGCTGGAGGCTGCCGCTCGCCTGGCCGGCGTGCATCCGGAGATGCTCCGCTACTACTGCCGGCTCGGGGTGCTGGGCGAGGCGCGGGCACGGCCAGGCACCGCATTGATCTTCGACGACGATGCCCTCTACGAGTTGCGCCGTTTCGAGGACTATCGCCGTCACCACAAAGTGGACCGGAAGACTCTTCGGCTGATCTGCGGCCTATCTCGCGAAGTGGAACGGCTCCAAGCGGAGCTTCGCTTCCTGCGCCGCTCATGACGACCGCGCGCTATCGGTCACCTACAGGAAATTGTCGCAGGGTATTCTCTCGATGTTACGCGACCCGTCGCAGCCCCAGTGTCCATGAGTGGAACAATATAACCTATGAAACATAAACTTGATGGAAGGGTCCAACAGACAACTCAAATGGAATGAATCATGTTACAAAATATCAAAGAACTCTACGGCTATAAACTCGGCGCGTCGGACGGCGACGTCGGTCATGTGAAGGACTTTTACTTCGACGATAAAACCTGGGTGATTCGATATTTGGTCGCCGACACAGGGTCATGGTTGTCGGGACGTCTGGTTCTGATCTCGCCCCATGCTTTCGGCGGAATCGACCAGGGAGGAAAAACCCTGTTGGTAAAACTGACGCGGAAGCAGATTGAAAACAGTCCGTCGATCGAGTCGCACAAACCCGTTTCCCGACAATACGAGGTCGAATACTACCGTTACTACGGCTGGCCGGCTTATTGGGACGGCGCCGCGATGTGGGGAATGGGTGGATTTCCCGTGGTCCTCCCGCCCTCGAAAGACGAATTGGAAGCCCACCAGCAGCATCATCACCGGAATGACAAGCATCTCCAAAGCACCCACGCGGTAAATGGCTATCATATTCAAACGGTCGACGGAACGATCGGCCATGTGAGCGGCTTTCTGGTGGACGACAAGAGTTGGGCGATTCGCGATCTCGTCGTCGAAACCGGCCATTGGTATGCGGGCAAGGAAATCCTGATTGCCCCCGCCAAGATCGAGCGGATCAGTTATGAGGAATCTAAAGTGTTTGTGCAACTCACCAAGGCCGAGATCCAACGGACCGAGGAAAACGAAGTCGCAAAAACAGGTGCCTGAAATCCTCAGCGCCCCCATTGATAACTTCACCGTGCCCACGGAGAAAACAGGCTTCCAAACCGTGGCCTTTTTTGCCGAAAAAACGCCCCGGCCTCGCTCGGTGACCCGCGAAAGGGTTCATGCTCGTACGCGAGAACTGGCCTTGATCGCAGGGCGTACTCCTCCCCACGTGGCGCAGGTGGACTATGAACAGGCAAAACGTGAAGTCACGGGCGAGTCGGACATAGAGCGCCAGGAAGCCGTGCTCAATCAATGTCTGATACCTGTCGCGCGCTTAGCCAACGATGCAGAAGAAACCGCTAATGAACGCTAAGAAACGCTTATTTTCAGAGGAGGCAGGAGGAGCACGGCGACAGGAGAAGCAGCTCACCGTTCGGTGACCTGTAGATGGGTTGATCGGCAACCCGTTTTCGATTGGCGTTCATTCGCGCCGATTCGCGATTGAACTGAATGGCTAAGCGAGATCGAAG
>JANODS010001521.1:0-1053 GCA_031412835.1 Acidobacteriota bacterium
GCATTTCCAGCGTCTAACTTCCCCGCTCCGATCGCCACCGCTCGCGCGTCAATGGGCCGTTCCTGATAATCGAAATCAGTGATCCTCGGATCCGCCGTATTCACGACGGCCGACTTCAACCACGCCGGAGCCAACCCCGGATTCCGCTGCTTCACCATCGCCACGGCCCCCGCTACCATCGGGGCCGAAAAGCTCGTCCCCTCCACGCTCCGATACCGCGACAGGTCGAACATGTCGCCGTTCGGGTCATAATTCTGCGTCGCCACATACACTTCCGTCCCCACCGCCACCAACTCCGGCTTAATCAACGAGTCTCCAATGGATGGCCCCTGGGAACTGAAAATCGCCATGTCGTCAGCCGTCCCGCTCACCGACCGCAATGCCGCGTCAAAGCCTACCCGCGCTCGCGGCGTTGTCGTTAAGTACTGCTTCAACGCCAACCCATCGCGATTCCCAATCAACACCAGCGGAATCGGCGTCCCCTCCAATCCCGTCGCCACAAACACCCCGTTGCTGCTCGCTTGGTACACCACCACACCCACCGCTCCCGCCTTCTGCGCGTTCGTCAGTTTCGTTAAAAACGAACAATCACCTCGCAAAATCAACCCGATTGAACCCGCCAAAGCACCCGTCCCCAGCGCCTCGCAAGCCTTTCCATTCCCATCCAAACTCGCCACGTCCACCATCGGCGAAGGGTTCACCGCCAGCACCGTAGTCCCCGTCCCAAACCGCCCATTGATCTGCTGTAAGTTCGCTGGCCCACCTTCCACCCGCACCGTCTGCACCAAAATTCGGCTATTCGTCGTCGCTCCCACCGTAATTGCCGAAGGTGCCGAACCCGGCGAAGATAGAGAATTCAGGGTCGGAATCTTTCCACCTATGTCCCCATCATTTCCCGCGCTCGCCACCACCACCATCCCCGCCCGAATCGCGTTCTCCACCGCTTCCACCTGAATGTCACACGCCGCCTGCCCCGTCCTCCCGCAAATCGTCCCCCTGTCATTCGGTGCCCACACCGCCGCCTGCCCCAGCGACATACTCACAATGTCCATC
>JANODS010001522.1:0-3733 GCA_031412835.1 Acidobacteriota bacterium
CTTCAACTCTGCCCGCACCGGTGCCACGTGCTTCATCCCCGGATGCAACACCGCGGCGAACAGAAACGCGAACCCCGCCCGTTCGATATCGGCCGCCATCATCGCCGGGTCCGTGTGAATCGGTACCCCCATCGCCTCCAACACATCCGCCGACCCGCAGATCGACGAGACGCTCCGGTTCCCATGCTTGCCCACTTTCACCCCCGCCCCGGCCACCACAAACGCCGTCACGGTCGATATGTTGAAGGTGTTCGCCCCATCGCCCCCGGTCCCGCACGTGTCCAGCAAGACCTCTCCCGGCCCCAGTCGCACCTCGACCGGCGTCAGCCGCGCCCGCAGGCCCCGCGCGAACCCCGTCATATCGGCCGGCGACAGTCCCAGCATCCGGTAAGCCGCCAAAAATGCAGCCAGCGGCACCGGAGCCACCGCCCCGGACAGCATCAACTCCATCGCCGCCTGCGCCTCAGACTCGCTTAATGGTTTCGATTCAGTAACTTTGTGCAGGAAGGGCAAAAACGCCATGGTAAAGTATAGAGTTTAGCGTATGAAAATTCACGAGTACCAAGGCAAAGCCATACTCGCCCGCTACGGAGTCCCTGTGCCGAAAGGCAAAGTGGCATTCACCGTGGAAGAGGCTGAGGCTGCAGCGAAAGAACTGGGCGGGTTCGTCGTCGTCAAGGCGCAGATCCACGCGGGAGGTCGCGGCAAAGGCGGCGGCGTGAAGGTCGTCAAGACCGTCGAAGACGCGGTCACCGCCGCGCGCAAGATTTTGGGCATGCAGTTGGTCACCCACCAAACCGGTCCCCAAGGTCAAAAGGTGGGCCGCCTTCTCATCGAAGAAGCACTCCCCATTGAAAAAGAGCTCTACTTGGGCATCACGCTCGACCGCGCCAGCGGCAAGAACGTCTTTATGGCGTCGAGCGAAGGCGGCATGGAGATCGAACAGGTCGCCCATGATACGCCCGAAAAAATTCTCAAGGAAGTCATCGAACCCGGCATCGGCCTCTCCGGCTACCAAGCCCGGAAGTTGGCGTTCGGCATCGGAATTCCAGCGGCCAGCGTCAACGCCGCGGCGAAGGCGATGCTCGCGCTCGCGAAAGCCTACGACGAAATCGACTGCTCCCTCGCCGAAATCAATCCCTTCATCCTGCTTAAGGACGGTCGCGTCATGGCGCTCGACGCCAAAATCAACATCGATGACAATGCGATGTTCCGCCACCCCGAATTTGTCGATCTCCGCGACCTCGCCGAAGAAGACCCGCTCGAAGTCGAAGCCTCTAAGTTCAGCCTCAACTACATCAAGCTCGATGGCAACATCGCCTGCATGGTCAACGGCGCGGGCCTCGCCATGGGTACGATGGACATCATCAAGCACGCCGGCGGCGAACCCGCCAACTTCCTCGATGTCGGCGGCGGTGCCAATGAAGAGCAGATCAAAAACGCCCTCCGCATCTTGTTGAGCGACTCCGCCGTCAAGGCCGTCTTCATCAACATTTTCGGCGGCATCCTGCGCTGCGATATCCTCGCCACCGGCGTCGTCAACGCCGCGCGCGAACTCGGCATCAGCGTCCCCATCGTCATTCGTATGGAAGGCACAAACGTGGCCGAGGGCAAAAAGATTTTGGCCGAATCCGGATTCAACTTCGCCGTCGCCGACGGCATGAAAGACGGCGCCGAACAGGCTGTGAAGGCGGCACAATGAGCGTACTCGTAAACAAAAACACTCGCCTGCTCGTGCAGGGTTACACCGGTGCTCAAGGCACCTTCCATGCGACGCAGTCCATTAACTACGGCACCACCGTAGTCGGCGGCGTCACCCCCGGTAAAGGCGGCGCGACCCACCTTGATCGCCCCGTGTTCAACACGGTGGCCGATTGCGTCAAGCAAACCGGAGCCAACGCCAGCGTCATCTTCGTGCCGCCGCCGTTCGCCGCCGACTCCATCATGGAAGCCGCCGACGCCGGAGTCGCGTTGATCGTCTGCATCACCGAAGGTAATCCCGTCCGCGACATGATTGCCGTACGTCAGTTTCTTAAAGGCCGTAACGTGCGCCTCATCGGGCCCAACTGCCCCGGCATCATCACCCCGAACGAATGCCGCATCGGCATCATGCCCGGGCACATCTTTAAGCCCGGCAATGTCGGCGTCGTCAGCCGCTCCGGAACCCTGACCTACGAAGCCGTCGGCCAGCTCTCCGCCCTCGGCATCGGGCAATCCACCTGCATCGGCATCGGCGGCGACCCCATCATCGGAACCACCCACCTCGACGCGATTCAGCTCCTCAACGCCGATCCCGATACCCACGCCATCGTCATGGTCGGCGAAATCGGAGGCAACAACGAAGAGATCGCCGCGGCGTGGATTAAGGACAACGTCACGAAACCCGTCATCGGGTTCATCGCGGGCCAGACGGCACCAGAAGGCCGCCGTATGGGTCACGCCGGCGCGATCGCCGAAGGCGGATCGGGCAAAGCGTCCGACAAGATGACGGCGATGGAAGCAGCCGGGATCACCGTCTGCGCTTCGCCGGCTGAGATTGGTCAGAAAGTAAAGGAAAGATTAGGACTGTAATGGAACGTACTTTTGCAATGATTAAGCCGGACGCCGTGGCGACCGGCAAGACGGGCGCGATTCTAAGCGTGATCGAACAGAACGGATTCAAGATCGTGGCGATGAAGAAGCACACGATCAGCCAGAAAGAAGCCGAAGGCTTCTACGGAGTGCACAAGGAACGCGGATTCTTTGGCTCCCTCGTCTCCTTCATGACCTCCGGGCCGTCCGTGTTGCTCGTGCTCGAAAAAGAAGGGGCCATCAAGGCCTGGCGCGATCTGATGGGCGCGACCAACCCCGCCAACGCCGCCGAAGGGACGATTCGGAAGATGTTTGCCGAATCCATCGAACGCAACGCCTCCCACGGTTCTGACGCCCCGGAAACGGCAGCGGTCGAGACCGTTTTCTTCTTCACTCATTCGGACCTGCTGTAAAAGCGGATGCGTCGGCTCCTTGTCGGTTGGGCGGCCATTTCCGTGATGTTTGCGGAAAAGGTCGCCTTCGACTAGGTCCCCGACGCGGTATTGGACCAGCGATGCCCAACCTGATCTGTACTCTGCCCGCCATCGGCCCGGACTGGATCATCGTTTCTGCTCACTTCGATAAAGTGGCCGCCGGATAAGGTGCCGTGGATAACTGATCCGGCGCAGCACTGCTCCCCAGCATATACCAGAGTTACAAGAAGCCGACTCTGAAACATACCGTGCTTTCCATCGGTTTTTTTGATGAAGTAGTCGGCTTACCTCGATCCGCTTACTCCACACCGACAAGGACATCTTATCCGCCGTAGATCAAGCGAGATATCGCGAGACCGACAGCTTCCTGGCAGCCTATCGCGGCTACCGGGATCTCTGCTTAGAGAAACTGACCAGCAACTAATCGCTAGCTCGGGGCCAAGGTTGATAGTTTGGGAATTTGATCGAAGCGCCGATCATAAGTCACCAGCGGAACCCCCGCCGCAATCGCAATCGCGGCAATCCACATATCGTTCTGCGGAATCGGACGCCCTTTCATTCGCAACTCGACGTAGATCTCGCCATAGATCGTCGCTACGAACCGATCAACGGGAAGCGTATGGACGAACCGCTCTTTTTGAAACGCATCCAGCAGTGCTCGGTTCAGTACCGTCTTGGCCCCGTGTCCGAACCCACCCTCCAATTCACCAAGAACCACTGCGGGCAGT
>JANODS010001523.1:0-1123 GCA_031412835.1 Acidobacteriota bacterium
GACCGCTCGCGACAACGAGCAGGCGGCGGCGGTCCGGCGTCATAGTGGCGGCTTCAGCGGCGGACAGGCTATGGCGTCTTAGAACCGTGGAAGGGGTGGCGGCGGAGAGGACGAGGACGGTGTCGGTGGCGGCGCGGGCGACGGAGTAGTATTTGGAGCCGTCGGCGTTGACGAAGAAGAACGACGCGCTGGGCTGGGCGGGGAAGGCGGCAATTAGCGAAAATGGGTCAATCCGGAAGGCGGTGATGGTAGGCGTTTGGGTAGCAGCGGGAGGTAGGAGGAAGAGGTTGGTCTGCGCGAACGCGGAAACAGGGACTAAGAGAAGAGTAAGAAAGCGCATGGATGCCATTTCTTACTCTATCAGGAGTTAGCGGACGTTGGCCCAATTGAAGTTAGGAAAGTCCGTGCGGCTGGACTCATCCTGGCCGAAGCGGAGAAAAACCGTGGCCCCGTCTTGTAACTGATTTGAATCATAACAAGTGAAGACGAGGAGAGTATTTTCCGCGTTGCCGAATTGGTAACTTTCAATGGCCACGCCGCCGATGTGGAGGACCGGGTCGAGACCGCGAATGGGCCAGCGTTCCTCGGCGGCGAGTTCGAAGCGGAGGGGGCCTTGGTTGGTCTCGCGTTCCCCGCTGGCGCGGACGCGGCGGGCTTGCAGGCGCGCTCCGCGGACGGGACGGGCGGCGACGGTGGCAGCGATAGGGAACAGGAGGAGAGATCTTCTAGTCATGGCTTTACCTATTTGACGGACGGCGTAAACATTACGTCGGCTAGGAAGATGGCTCCCTGGGGTTGTTTATCGAAGACGAGATCGACGCGGGTTAGCCGCTTCAAATCGACCCCGCCGAGGTCGGCTAGCGGGATACGGATTGTACGGAGGACCGAGCGGCGGAAGCCGTAGCCGGTGGGATATGGGATGGGACGGTAGTCGGCGACAGCGAGGAAACGGGAAGCGGCTCCGGTCGCGTCGACGAGGCGAAGGCTGAAGTTTTGCGAACCAACGACGGGATTTTTCACGTCGAAAGCGGCGGCGACGCGGAAGGAGAGAATACCGTAGGCGGAGACGTCGGCGGGGGCACCCCCTTTGCCGACGTGGATGGCGTAAAAGGGGACGCCAGTG
>JANODS010001524.1:0-2843 GCA_031412835.1 Acidobacteriota bacterium
CGGCTTTTGGGTCGACCTCCCACGCTTCGGAAAGCCGATGGCTGATCGTCATCTGGCGAAACTGTTCGCGATTCCGAACTTGGTGGAGACGGCCTAGCGGAGGACGACGTCCCAGACTTTGGTGCGGCGATCCTTGCCCGCGGGGCCTTCGACGTTTAGAGTGACGACGTACTCGCCGGGCTTCGCGTAGACGTGCTGGGGGTGGCGGTCGGTGGAGGTTTGGCCGTCGCCGAACTCCCAACGGTAGAAGGTTACGGGGCCGTGGGTCGCGTCCTGGAAGGCTACCAGGCGGCGGTCGGGGTCGATGACTTGGAAGGTCCAGTCGACTTCCAGAGGGCGGCGGAGGCTGGCTTCGATGGGCATGAGACGGAAGGCGACTAGGTCGGAGGCGTCGCCGTACATGGAGGTTTTGTGGGAAAGGTTCCAGAACGCTCGGTACTTGGGGTTGTTTTCGTCGTCGTAGTCGAGGATTGACCAAGAGAGGCCGATGACCTTATTTTCCCAAAGCTTGCTTTCGACCGAACGGACGGGGCCTTCGTAGGCGGCGTAATCGAACGGGGTGATGTAGAACTCCAGGGTCAACTTACCGCTCTGGCCGGGCTTGAAGGTGTAGTCGTAGGCAGCGTTGGCATAGGGGAGATTCTTGATCCAGGGTTGGCAGCCCCAGACCATGGCCCAGTCCTTGCCTTCGCCGGGGGTGAAAATGTGATAATTCTGGGCGTGGATGCCGTGGAAGGTGAAGTGGGCTTCGTTGGGGTCGTAGCCTTTGACGGGATGTTTTTGTTTGATGAAGGGGCCTCCGGAGAGGTCTCCGTCGACGACGACTTCGAAGATGTCGTTGTGGAGGTCTCGATGGCGGAAGTCCCAGTAGTTGTCGGAGGCTTCGTAGAGAAAATAGAGGCGGTTTAGCCCTTTGACCCAGCCGACTTTGACGGTGACGTCGAGATCCTTCTTGTCGCGGGGGGTGTTGTTGACGGTGTCTTTGAGCTGGTCGGAGCCGATCACGTAGCTGGGCGGGACAAGGGCCCAATCGTCGGTTTTGCCGTCGATGCGGGGGATCTGGTTCGCGGGAAATTGAAAGATGCGGAACTCGACGCCGGGGCGTTCGAGGGCGAGGAGGGGGAGGGCGAGGAGGAGGAAAGTGACGAGACGCATAATCAGGCAACCATGAGGCCGACGCGGTAGAAGGATTTGAGGGCGGTCGCGATGAGGTCGGGATCTGCTCCCTTGATCAGAGGGGCGAGGGCGGAGACGGGGCGGGTGCCGTCGAGGAGGGCGATGAGATGGCGGGAGAATTCGTCTTCGAAGCGGACTTGGGTATGCAGCATGGTGGTGAAGAGGGAGCCGTGGGCGGCTTGGAGGCGCGCTAGGGGGTTGGCGGTGGGGTTGGCTTCGGTTTGAGAAGCTACGGGTGGGTCAGTGTGGCGGAGGAAGAGGAGCCCATTGACGGCGAGAGCGATGAGTTGGTGGAAGAAGGGGGTTTCGGCGGCGGCGCTCCAGTCGGGGACAAGTTCGGCGAGGGGCAGGGAGCGGGGCCAGACGGCTTCCAGCCGGTGGAGGGCGGCGGAGAGGAAGGGGTTGTTCATTTCCATTTGGCCGGGGCCGCTGCCGTTGCGGAAGGTTTCGGAGCCGCTGGGGTTTTGGCTGACGAGATAGAGGGGGGAGGCGACCCGGAGCTTGAGCAGGTTTTGGTTAATATTTTCGCGTTGGATGGGGAGGTCGGCTCGGCAGAGGAGGGTACGGCGAAAGCCTCGGTAGGTGACGAAATCGAGATACTGCTGGAAGGTGACTTCGTCGCCTTGGGAGAGGCGGCGGAGTTCGGCGAGGGTTTCGGGGGGAACGTTGGGGCGGAGCGTGGGGCGGAGGAGGGCTTCGGCGAGGTACTGGAAGCCGTGGCGGGAGGCGAGGGCGACGAAGTCGGAGACATAGAAGCAGTTATAGGCTCCGCCGAGTTCGTCGTGAAAGGTGACGGCGTCGGGGCGGGCACCGAGGCGCTTGATTTCGGAGTCGAGAGTGGCTTGCCAGAGGGGGTCGGTGACGAAGCCGCGAATGGTGGAGAGGAACTGTTTGCCGTCGGTGACGCGGGAGGCGGCGGGACCGGGAGGTTGGTGGTGCAGGATTTGGCGGGAGGCTTCGCGGGCGTGGGCCTGGGGGAAAGTGTTGTAACTGGCGAAGATGACGCCGTGGGGCGTGAGGTGGGCTTGGCAAACGGCGAAGAATTTTTCTAAGACGAAGGCCGGGACCCAGGTGCAGAAGCCGTGGGCGATGATGTAGTCGAACGTGCCGAGAGAGGGGGGGAAGGCTAGGATATCGAGGGTATGGAGTTCGATGTTGGTCAGGCCGAGGGATTGGATGACGGCTTGGCCGGCTTCGATGGGGCGGGTGGCTAGGTCGAAGCCGACGAAGTGGGAGAGGGGGTCGGCGAGGGCCATGGGGATGAGGTTGTTGGCGTCGCCGCAGCCGACTTCGAGGACGCGGCAGGGTCCGGTGGGGGGAGTGAGGCCGTGGAGGGTGGCGATAGCCGCGAGGTTATCGGGGTGGGTTTCGGAGAAGGCGAGGCTGGGGTAAAGGACCTGATCGTAGGTGGATGACATATCGCTTTCGCGACTGTGATTGTAGACCAAAAGCGGGGGCTATTGCTTTTTCCAGGATATGCCGTCGATCATCATGAGCTTGTCGGCACCGGCGGGGAGTTCGTAGACGAGGTGTTTCGAGGTTTGGCCGTTGGTTGAGAGTTCGAGGGATTTGGCGGAGAGGCGGTAGGTTCCGGACTAGGCGCTCGTGGTGACGGCGCTGGTGGCGCTGTGACTGACGGCGCCGGTGGATTCGATGGTGAAGGTGCC
>JANODS010001525.1:0-1241 GCA_031412835.1 Acidobacteriota bacterium
AAGAAAACGCACGCGAACTCGTTCGAGTATTTGCGCCTGCAAGCCATGATCGATCAGGTTTCCCAAAAACCGCAAGAGGCCTTGGACCACTATCTGGCGGCGGACAAAGTGAAACCGGGTGAGCCCGACCTGCAGGTCGCCATTGCCCAAATGTACATGGTCCTGAAGCGAGAGCCGGAAGGAGAAGCTCTGCTCGTCAAACTCCTCGAAACTTCGAAAGGCTTCCTCCGCGGGTACGATATCCTCTATGGTTACTACCTCCGCACGAACCGTCTGGCAGACGCTGAGCGCATCGTTAAGTTAAGAGTCACCGATCACCCTGACCTCGTCTCCGCCCGCATCGCCCTCGCTGCTCATCAGGCCGCCCTCAGGAATGAAGCGGAAATGGTCAAGGTCCTCGACCAAATCATCCTGGACAGCGCCAAATTCCCAGACGCCTACGAACAAGTCGGCGCCTTCTACTTCCGGCTCCGCGATTTTGATCGCTCCATCAAGATTCGAGAACAGGGCCTTGCCAATGCGAAGGATGACGCCACCAAGAAGATCTTGCGTAAGGGCATCGTCGAAGCCCTGAGCGCCCAGAATAAGATCTCCGAAGCCCAAACGATGGTCGAAGCCATGCTCAAGGCCGACCCGAAGGACCCGGAGGCCATCTCGATTCGCGCCCACCTTTGGCTGCTCGGAGGCTAACCGGAAAATCTTAATGCCGCCCTCGCCGATCTCCAATCGGTGGTCTCCAAACTCCCCGATAACTTCGTCCTCAAGTTCGACCTCGGCAACGCCCTCATGATCCGCGGCGATCTTGACGCCGCCAAAGTTCAACTCCTCGAGGTACTGAAGATCAAGCCAGACTTCTTCCCCGCCCGTAACGCTCTCGCCCAACTCAGCCTCCAAAAACAGGATTGGACCACCGCCCTCCAACTCTCCGGCGAAGTCCTCAGTCAGTCCCCCAACAACCTGTTCGGTCGCCTCGTCCGTTCTCACGCCCTAATGGCCCAGGGCAACCGCCCCGAGGCCAGAGCGCTTCTCCTCGACACCATTAAGATGTATCCGAAGTCGAGAGACGCGCAGTACCAACTCGGTTTCGCCTACTTCACTGAAAAGGACTATAAGAACGCCGAAGAAAACTTCCGCGCCGTGTACTATGGCGACACCCCGGACCTGCGCGGCCTCATGGGTCTGATCGAAACCTATATGGCTCAGTCGCGCTTCGATGCGGCGGCGAAGCTCGTCGATGCCGA
>JANODS010001526.1:0-8998 GCA_031412835.1 Acidobacteriota bacterium
TTTGGCGCTATGAACCGTTTGTCATTTTGACGAAGTGCTCGTTGGATCAGGCTGGCAGGATGCGGCGCGGATGAGGAGGAGGACGCGTTTGCGGTTGTTGCGGGTTACAAGCGCGTTCGAGGCGGCCTTTACCAACCGCTCAAATTCCGTGTCGAAACCTCGGAACATTGTTCTTGACTTGTTCTAGTTAACTAGTACACTATATTTCTAGAAGCCTGGGTACGCCCGAAAACAAGTCCACGGAAGGAAAGGGTCGATGGTGATTGTGCCGTCGATCGCAACGGTGACGAGGGGCTTGGCGTCGATAGGGCATCGTCCCGCGGCGTGGCTGAAAGGAGATATTATGAGGACGATCTGTTTTGTAGGAGCGCTACTTGCCTGCGGGGCGAGCGCGCAAGATCCGAGCAAGCCGGTGCTGACGGCTGGTGTTTCCGTGACGATGGCACTCTCGCGCCACGCGGTGCCGATCAATGCCGCGGATGAACTCGATGCGAAAGTGGTTGCGATCACGGCCGACGGCAAGGTGTTCAACGGCATCACGCTGGTTGAGCCGGAGTCGCTCCGAGGAATCGTGGCGGGTTCTGTGTACGTGAAGGCCGACGCCCGAGCTCCGTTTCAACGCGTGCTTGCGGTATTGGAGGCGCTTCGGGGCAAGAAGGTTGCCCTGCTGACCGCGCCGCCGCCAAACGCACCCAAGGAGGCGATCCTGCCGCCGTACGGCATTCGGTTGACGGTCCCCGAGTAAGCGGTATCGCCCACGGAGTAGGGGAACGTCCCGCCGACGACTGCATTGGGAACGCCGACTTCCGCGATCCCGCGGGGAGCGGTTACGGGAGGACCTCTTCGAGGGTGTCGGCGAGGATGAAGTTGTCGAAATAGATGGTGTCAACTGAGGGGCGGTGAGGGCTGCGGTGGATGCCGGGTTGGCAGAAGTAGACGGATTCAGGGCCTTTGGTTTTGAGCTTTTTGTCGAGGACGAGGGCGCCGTCGAACCAGAGGCGGGTGTTGCCTTTGGCGGGATCTTCCGACCAATGGATGTGCATCGTGAGCTGGTGCCACTTGCCGGTGGAGAAATCCGCTTCCCACTCGGTGCCGTTGCGGCCGAGGTTACCGGTGCCGTATTTGATGAGCGTGCCGCCGCCGGGTTTGGGTTCGACCCACCAGGTCATGACGTTGTTGTAGCGGGGCGGCGGATTGCCTTCCCAGTAGAAGAAGTTGTCGCGGTCCTTGGGGGGGTCGGCCATGTAGAGGGCGAAGGACAGGTACGTGTCGGAGCCTTCTTCGACAGTGACGCGGGGACCGCCCAGTTGGACGCGGAGCTGGCTGGGATTGAAGACGTCGTCTTCGTGGATGGTGATCTTGGCCGCGTATTTGCCTTGGTGGACGATGTCGGTAACGAGTTGGACGTTGCGGGGCGTAGCGTTTTGGCCGCGGGTACCGGTTTGAGCCCATTGGGAGAGATCGCCGGTTTCGAAGTCGGCTTTAAAAAGGATTTTGGCGGAGGCCGGGGTGAGGAGGAGGAAGAAGAGGACGGAGCAACTGATAGTCATGGTAGAGGGCGGTTCTCGAGTTCTAGTTTGCCACAGCCCGAGACTCGCCCCGCCGCGTTCAGGTCAACTGCACCACCATTTTCCCGATGTTTTGTCCATCAAAGAGACCGACGAACGCGTCGACCGCTTTGTCGATGCCTTTTACAACGGTTTCTCGAGCCTTGAGCCGTCCGGCTTTGAAGTAGCCGCCGACTTCGGCTTCAAACTCCGCTTGCTGGCTGATCCAATCGCCCACGATCAGCCCCTTCATGGTGAGCCGCTTACTGGTGACATTGAACAGGTTAGCGGGGCCCGGCCGCGGTTCCGCTTCGTTGTAAGTGGAGATACCCCCGCAGGCAATGATCCTGCCGTGGAGCCGTAAGGTGGCCAAGGCTGCTTCCAGAGCCTCTCCGCCAACGTTATCAAAGTAGACATCAATGCCATCGGGAGCGGCGAGCAAGAGTTGCGGGAGAATCGGCCCGGTTTTGTAGTTGAACGCATGGTCGAACCCGCATTCCTTCAGCAAAAACTTGACCTTCTCGTCGGAGCCCGCCGAGCCGATTACTCGACACCCGCGAAGTTTCGCCAGTTGCCCGGCGACGTTGCCCACTGCGCCGGCGGCGCTGGAGATAAAAACGATGTCCCCGGCTTTGACGCCGACTAGTTTGAGTCCGGCCCAAGCCGTCATGCCCGTCATGCCGACCGTGCCTAAGTAGACGGATGGCGGCTTGATTTCTCGACTTACCGGATGGAGCACCGTCGGTGGCGCAACAAAAAACTCTCGCCATCCCAGACGGGACGTTACGATATCCCCGGCCTTGCATTGGGAGGCACGGGACTCGATCACTTCACCGACGGCGCCGCCGTCCATCGGCTTGCCTAATTCAAATGCAGGCACATAGGATTTGCCCGCATTCATGCGGCCCCGCATGTAGGGATCGACCGACATAAACAGGTTACGGACCAGCACCTCGCCATCTTTAAGCGGCGGAATCTCGGTGACCGCGAGGGCGAAGTTGCCGGCGGTTGGAGTTCCGGTAGGGCGGCTGGTAAGTCGGATCTCATGGCTTTTCAATCGTGACATCTATTTTCTCTTATATAGTTAGGTTGGAATCAGGACTTGCTCGACGGGACGACGTAAGGAGCGCGGCATGGAATTGGCATAGCCAAAGCGAACTAATAACTGGGGCCGGGCAGTTCCCAGATCCAAGGCGTTCTGGAGCTGCGAGCGCACGCTTTCGACTTCGACGGGCTGGTTAAGGAAGGCGGACTTGATGTTCCAAGCGGTCAACTGCAGGGCCATTCGTTGGTAAACCTGGCCGGTACGGACCCAGTCGCCCTTCGATTCGGAGGCCGAGGTGATGACGACCGCGCCGGCCGAACTGCGCAGCTTTTTGACGTCGGCGTCGGCTTGGTCCCGCGGCTCGGCTCCGGCGACGAACCGCTGGCCTAACCACCGGGGCACCGTCGGATTTCCGGTACAAGCCGAGTACAGACCATCCAAAGCGGCGACCGCTTCCTTCTTATTGAACCGCAGCCAATGAATCAGCTCTTGGCGGAAGGGCGGAATAGCATACTGGCGTAAGGTCGATTGGTGGATATAGTCAGCAATTGTTGCCAGGCCGGAAGGCTCGACTGTAACCTGCGCGGCGATCCCGGGTTCCAGGGACAGGTTCTGTAACTGGCTGAGTTGCCTCGGGGCGATCGGTTTTCCGTCGTATTCGGTTCGGGTGCATTGCCGCGATGGAATGGCATAGAACAGGGAATCGCGGCGGGGCGCGTCCGGCGTCAAGTCGATGCGGATGAGGTTGCGGGCTTCCGGGTAGGTGACTTCCGGCGCGTATCCCATCGCTCGCGCGCCGACGAGTAAGTTCTCGAGAGCACAGCCAAGGCTGATCCACAGTTCGCGGTCCGTGGGATCAACGATGGGCAGGCGGCGAGAGTAATCTGGATGGATTTCGATCGCCTTGGGCCGGAGGGCGAACTTCCAGGGCTGCGCATTATGACCGTTGGCGGCAAGAGTGGCGTATCGAATGATTCCGCGCAGGCGTGCCGACAGGTCCGGTTCCGGATGCAAGGCGTTCCGCGAGCGATCTGCTTCGGCCTCATAGTTGATCCACGGCGCATATTCGCGCACCGTATAACCCGCGATGGCCGCGACCCCGCCGAGCGAGAGCGCCGTGAGGATAGCGTTGCGGCGCGCGGGGGATGGGGTTTCCGCGAGCTTCATTTAAACGCCTTGAGGAGGGCTTCGAACTGCGCGAGGCCTGATTTAGCGTGCGGAGTAATGATTGGGACCTTCCGCTCTACGCCCATCAATTCGCATCCAGCCATCTGCCCGGCCCGAATCGAGTATTCAACCGTGCAGACAAGATCTTCTGGAATTTCGACGAACTGACGAACAAAGGCAAGATTTTTCGAGCCGGCCGGGACGGGATAGGGCCGGTCGCACTGAATTCGGTTGCCGCTGAATTGTGCCCTGTGATTGAAGAACGCGGGGTCAATCAGGGTAACGGTGAAGGACTCCCACCAGGCTTGGACGATGGAGCTATTGAATACCTCCGGGCGGCCGAACTGAGGGCGCGCGGCGGCTAAGCCATCCCAAAGCGTCCAGCCGCCGCTATCGGCTCTGGTGCGCTTAACGGGAGCGGTAATGCGAGAAAACTCGAGCATGAAGCGCAACGGGTAGCGTTTGAACCAAAAAGACGTTTCGAAAAAGCCGGGCGAGAGCTGATCGGTAATGCGGCTAGCCCGTTGGCTTTCTTCAGAAGCTTGACTGAAATTGGGCATCGCATATCCGCGTTCGGCGTCGCCGGCGGCGTCGAGGCTTCCCCCGAGAATCGGTGTCGCTTCGAGGATCGAGATATTCCTGCCGGGCAGATTGCCATCCCGAATCATCAACGCAGCCCCGGCCAGGGAGCCGATTCCCCCGCCGATTAGGTAGGCTTTCGATTTTGACGTCATGTTCGTGTGCATTCGATGTGCATTTTCAGGACCAATAGGCCAGTGCGGGCAATTTGGCTGCAATTTTGCAATGCGAAGTCGCGGGCGTCCGTCGTCCGCGTTCCCTTATGACCGTATGTGGTCGATTGACGGGGATCGGTCATCAGTAGATCCGTAGGATCCGCTGCAACGCTCATTTATTGGCTAATTTACCTTGTGGTTGATTTGGTTGTTGTCGTGCTTAGACTCAATTTCGGATCCGTAGCCCTTGGGCAGTATCCAGTTGATATGCTTTGTTTGCCATTCCAGGTATCGGGCCCGTCTTGGTGGCAGGTCCTGTGGTGGGGCGGATCGTGAGACAAGGAGGAGGCGCGGTGGTCGTCGGGGGGCCTAAGTGTAATCGAAGCCGGCTTGGTCGCTATCGAAACCCTAAGGACAGCGTGGTCGAGGACGAACTGGCGCTGATCCATTGAAACGGTCTGGGAGGACCACAGTCATGTTGACGAACAACAAGAATTTGAAAGGTCTGGTAATCCGCGCCACTGACGGCGAGATCGGAACGGTGGACGAATTCTATTTCGATGATCAAAGCTGGGCGATCCGCTACCTTACGGTGGAAACGGGTAACTGGCTCGATTCGCGAAAGGTGCTGATCTCGCCGCAGTCCATTCTGCAAACGGACTGGAGTGTGAACCGGATTGATGTCGCTTTGACGCGCGAGCAAGTTGAGAAGGCTCCGAGCATCGATACGCAGCGTCCGGTATCGCGGCAGCATGAGGCGGACTACTTTGATTACTACGGATATCCGTACTATTGGGATGGACCGTTCTTGTGGGGCGCGTCTTACTACCCTTCGGGCCTGGTTCCGGTGCCGATAGCGGAGAACATTCAGGCGGAACGCATCCGGAATGAGTCCGCGGATTCGCATTTGCGAAACACGGAAGGGGTGGCCGGATATCACCTTGAGGCGCAGGACGGGGAGATCGGCCACGTGAGCCGGTTTGTGGTGGACGACGAAACTTGGGCGATCCGTTATTTGGAAGTGGCGACGAAGAATTGGTGGCCGGGCAAGCATGTGCTGCTTTCTCCCGGGTGGGTCGAGAGAGTGAGTTGGGAAGAATCCAAGGTGTATGTCGGAGTAACTCGCGCGGCGATCCAGAGCTGCCCGGAGTATACCGATAGGATGCCGATCACTCGGGAATACGAAAACAAACTCTACTTTCACTACGGGCGACCGCCCTATTGGACCGAGTAAGTTCCGCCTAGCGAGGGTAGGGATGACCGCGGAGGGTGGCGAAGGCGCGGTAGATCTGCTCGGCCAACATCGCTCGAGCTAGTTCGTGGGGCCAGGTCATGGTGCTGAGCGAAAGGAGCAGGTCGGCGCGTTGGCGATGCGGGTCGGTGAGGCCGTCGTGGCCGCCGAGGAGGAAGACGACGTCGCGGCCTTCGTCTTCGAGTTTGCCGAGGAGTGTCGCAAAGCGCGGGGAATCGATCTGCTTGCCGATGGGGTCGAGGAAGATTTTGTAGGCCGAGGGGTGGCGGTCGAGGAAGTCGAAGGCGTTGGGCTTGACCTCTCGGGACTCGCAGGGGGAGTAGCGAGAGGTCCGCTTGAGGTACTCGGCAACGATGGCGTTGGCGGGTTGGTCGCGGGGCTTGCCGATGAAGTAAAGAAAGATTCTCACGGGATTGCGAAGGAGATGAGACTAAGCGTACATTTAAGCTTCTCATTGGCCGGGGGCGGGCGGGGAGGACGCGGAGGGGTGGCGCTTCGACCAGGCTTTCCACGCGCTCGTGAATTCGCTTTCCGCTTCCGGGGCCACCGAATTGAAAAGCACAAACGGAGCGATCCCTTCGTCCAAGAACTCATTCGGGGGTTTGGTGAGAGGTGGCATCGGCCGGACTTTGTCGGGTGTTAGTGCGGGAACACCACTAACGAACAGGCTGAGGCCCTGAATGGCGAACGCTCGCATTCCCACATTCTGGCCTTCCAGTAACTTCACCAAATACGGAACCGCGAGCTTCGAGTGAAGCCTCATGAGCGCTTCCGCAGCGTAGCGGCTCAACGGATTCTCGGGGGATGACGCGGCCAGGGCTCCTAAGGCGGCCAACGCTTCGGGGTCGTTATTTCGACAGGCCGCCAGCGCCGAGGTGAGATGGTGAAGCAATTTCGATTGTAACAACGATGCCAAGTTATCATTGACTCGCTTTATCGATGGAACCTCTTGACGCCGAACCCCTGAGGCGATGGCGAGTGTTCTCAGGTCGACAGAGGAGGACTGAGTGTAATCGTCGACTATCTTCAGGAAGGCGGGTCTCGCGGGATCGGATAGAGCTGGATCTTCTTGCAGTAACATCTCCACGGCTGCAAGGTGGGGCAGGGACCCTTCGATGTAACTTCCGTTCTGGCTTAAGACCGTCAAGACAGACTTGAGGCACGACGTCGCCTCCATCAGCGTGGAGGGCGAGATCGCGAGCGCGGACGCGAACAGCGGCGCGTTTGGCCCTCCAATCGGCATGATCTCCCAGTTATTCGCCCTCGCCGGGCGAAGGAACCACAGGGCCCGGTATCGACGGGGAATCGTCCGGACAGCCATCAACGAACCCGGCCAGGTGGCGGAAATGGTCGTATTTGCTCGAATCGGACCCGATATTACTCCTTCGACGCGAACGGTGAGCTTCGCGGGCCTACTGGTGACGACCGCGGTTTCCACCGTCCCGAGGACGACGCTCCCAGCCGACCGGCAGGCGTCCCGCAGCGCTTGTCCCGGAGTAGCTTCGAGACTCTCGCAAAAGGCGATTGCGCAGATCGACAGAAACCTTCGTAAGTGTTCCATTTCACTTGGTTGGCTGGGGCATGGGCCAATCGTTGCGGCCGGCGGAGGGTTCAATGGGGCCGGCGGGGAGGGTCTTTTGCCAGGCGAGCAGGCGGGCGGCGAGGCGCTCGACGACTTGGGGCTGCAGGGGAGCGAGGTCGTGCAGTTCGGAGGGATCCCTGACCATGTCGAAGAGTTCGAGGCGCGATCGATCCGGATTCATGAGCAGCTTCCAATCGCCGTCGCGGATGGCGAGGATGGGGCTGCGGTTGGGGGAGTAGCCGGCGACGTTGAAGCGCCACTCCCAGAAGAGGGGGTTGCGGCGTGGGGTGTTGGCGCCGAGGAGGACGGCGGAGCGGTCTTCTCCATCAAGGTTGGCGGGATAGGGGACGTTGGCGAGTTTGGTCAGTGTCGGGAGGAAGTCGGCACCGCAGACGACAGCGGGGGAGACGCGGGCGGCGGGGATTTTTCCGGGCCAGCGGGCGATGAGGGGGACGCGGATGCCGCCGTCGTAAAGGCTGCGCTTGCGGCCGCGCAGGGGGCCTGGGGTGCCAAAGGCGGAATGGGAGGCGTTGCGTATGTGGATGTCTTCAGGGCCGTTGTCGGAGGAGAAGAGAATGATCGTGTTTTCGGCGAGATTGCGTCGGTCGAGTTCGGCAAAGAGGCGACCGAGTTGGTTGTCGAGATCGCGTAAGGACGCAAAGTATGTTTGATGGGCTCCGCGTTGGGTGACGGTGGCGGGGTGGGGGGCATGGCTCGCGAATTCGGAAAGCTGCTCTTCGGTGGGGTCGAGGGGGGCGTGGGGCAGGAGCATCCAGAGTTGGAGATAGAACGGCTTGGCGGCGGGGAGGGCGTCGAGGAAGCGGAGGCCATCGTCGACGATGACGCGGGAGGATTGGGCGCGGTAGCCTTTGGCCAGTTCCTCTTGCCGGTCGTCGTTGGAGGCGATGGAGCGTTGGACATCGAAGCCGTAGGCGGTGGGGAGGGGGGCTCCGGTAAAACGGCCGAGGTGCCATTTGCCGAAATGGGCGGTTGCGTAGCCCGACTTCTGGAGGAGGCGAGCGAGGGTGGGGACGGCGGGGTCGAGGAAGTTGGGCATGCCTCGGCGGAGGTTGTCGGCTTCGGTCGAGAGGTGGCCATGGATACGATGGCGGGCGGGAAACTGGCCGGTTGTGAAGGCGGTGCGGCTGGGGGAGCAGACGGAGCCGCAGACGTAGAATTGGGTGAAGAGGGAGCCTTGGGAGGCGAGGCGGTCGAGATGCGGCGTTTTGATCTGACGGTTGCCGTAGCAACTGAGGTCGCCCCAGCCGAGGTCGTCGGCGAGGATGAAGATGATGTTGGGGCGGGGTGGGAGTTGGAGGGCGGCGAGGAAGCGGCGGCGGGTCATGGATGTCAGTTTACAACCAATATTCCCGAGTTACTGCGTATGTGGCGAAGATTGGGCGGGTCCCGAAGTGTCCGTAGTGATGGAAGTTGTGGGACGGAGTAGGCGGGCCAAACAATTTCCCCCCAATTCAGTGTGTCCCGAGGCATTTTCGACAAACGCAACGTGGGCGAAAGTTGCGGTGGAAACTGGGGGCGGTGAGTAAGATCCTGTGACTGAATACGTTAGAAGTTGACGATGGGAGCTGGGCGTTCCAGTATCCTGGGTCTCGTCGGGTCGGCTCGCACGAAATGGCCTCAAAGGCCAATAAAAACGCCAGGGACGGGTCA
>JANODS010001527.1:0-1128 GCA_031412835.1 Acidobacteriota bacterium
TCCATGGACCCCATCGGCTTCGGCCTCGAAAACTTCGACGCCGCCGGCGCCTTCCGCACCCACGATGGCAAGTTCCCCGTCGATTCCTCCGGCACCCTCCCCGACGGCAAAAGCTTCACCGGCGCCTCCGAACTCAAACAAATCCTCCGCGCCCAGTCCGCCCAGTTCACCCGCCACTTCAGCGAGCAACTGCTCACCTTCGCCCTCGGCCGCGGCGTCGAACGCTCCGACCGCGAAGCCGTCAATAAGATCAACCAACTCGTCATCGCCAGCGGCAACAAGCTCTCCGCCCTCGTCCTGGCCATCGTCGAAAGCGAACCGTTTCAAATGAGAAAGAAGGAAGACCCCCTCCATGCCACTCGTTAACCGCCTCTCCCGCCGCAGTCTCCTCCGCGGCTCCGGCGCCGCCCTCGCCCTCCCGCTCCTCGAAGCAATGCTCCCCCCGCGCCTCCGCGCCGCCGCCGCCCATCCCACGCGCATGGCCTTCCTCTACGTCCCCAACGGCATCGTCATGAACGAGTGGACCCCCCGCACGGGCCCCGGCCCTGGCGAATGGGCCCTCCCCGCCGAACTCCCCCGCATCACCCAAGCCATCGCCCCTTATCGTAAGGAATTGCTAATCCTCTCCGGCCTCGATTGCAACGGCGGCCGCGCCCTCGGCGACGGCCCCGGGGACCACGGCCGCGCCAGCGCCGCCTATCTCACCGCCACCCACCCCAAAAAAAGCGCCGGCAAGGACGTCCTCGCCGGTACGTCCATTGACCAAATCGCCGCCGCCAAAATGCGCGGCGTCACCCGCTTCCGCTCCCTCGAACTCGGCTGCGAGGAAGGCGTGCAAGGCGGCAACTGCGACAACGGGTATAGCTGCACCTACAGCAACACCCTCGCCTGGCAAACCCCCACCACCCCGCTCCCCCCCGAAGTCCGTCCCCGTGCCGTCTTTGAGCGACTCTTCGGCAGCCTCGACCTCGGCACCGACCCCGCCCAGCGCCGCCGCCAGGAGCTATACGAGAAGAGCATCCTCGACGGAGTCCTCGATGACGCCCGCCACCTCCGCGCCACCCTCGGCGGTGCCGACAAACACAAAATCGACGAATATCTCACCTCCGTCCGCGAGATCGAAACCCG
>JANODS010001528.1:0-1862 GCA_031412835.1 Acidobacteriota bacterium
CGCGTCTATAACGTCATCGACTCCCGCCAAAGCTATCTGCAGGATGTCGTCCAAGCTGGTCTCCGCGCCCTCGGCCATCCCAAAGAAGCCGCCAACTCGGTTCACTTCTCCTACGAAATGGTGGCTCTCACCCCACGGACCTGCGTCGAACTCGGCATCGAACTTTCCGATGAAGATCGCGCCCGGCCCTACATCGAAGTCAGCGGCCGCAAAGGCCTCGGCGTCAAAGCCGACGACCTCATCGACAAGCTCATCGCCGCCGCCCTCCGCGAAGTCGAAAGCCGCAACGAAAACGAACCCAGCGAATCCCGCCAAAAAGTAGCCGAACAGATCGCCATCGGGGCCCTCCGCTACTTCATGCTCAAGTTCACCCGCCCCACCGTCATCGCCTTCGATTTCCAGGAAGCCCTCAGCTTTACGGGCGAAACCGGGCCGTACATCCAATACGCCGCCGTCCGCGCCGGCAAAATCCTCGCCAAGTCCACCGAGCCCATCGCCCCTCTCCCCGCCGACCTCGGCCCTCTCCTCGAAGACGAAGAGCTGTGGCAATCGCTCCTTTCCGCCGCCCGCACCGACTCCGCCCTTGGCCTCGCCGTCGCCGCCGACGAACCCGCCCACCTCGCCCGCTACGCCTTCCAACTCGCGCAGGCCTACAGTAACTTCTACCAGAAATACCCCGTGCTCAGCGAGACCGACCCCGACAAACGGAACTTCCTCCTCTGGCTTACCGCCACTTACCGCGCCCAACTCGTCCGGACTCTGGGCCTGCTCGGTATCGCCGTCCCCGCGTTCATGTAACTTTAGAAAGGAATCATGCTTAGTAAGAACTCATTCGCCACCGCCGCCGTCCTCTCCGTCAACGGCAAAGACTACCGCTACTTCTCCCTCCGCGCCCTCGAGGCCGCCGGCAAAACGAAGCTCGCGAATCTCCCCTACTCCATTCGCATCGTTCTCGAGAACTTACTCCGGAACGAAGACGATCTCTCCGTCAAGGCCTCGGATATCGAGTATGTCGCCAAGTGGGACGTGAACGCCCCCGCCCAGGAAATCGCCATGAGCCCGGCTCGCGTCCTCCTCCAGGACTTTACCGGCGTCCCCTGCGTCGTCGACCTCGCCGCCATGCGCGACGCCCTCGCCAAAATGGGAGCCGATCCAAGAAAAGCGAACCCCCTCATTCCCGTCGACCTCGTCATTGACCACTCCGTGCAGGTCGACCACTTCGGTGCCGCCGACTCCTTCGAACTCAACACCCTTCTCGAATTCTCCCGCAACCGCGAACGCTACGCCTTCCTGAAATGGGGCCAAACCGCATTTCAGGATTTCCGCGCCGTCCCCCCGGAAACCGGCATCGTCCATCAAGTCAATCTCGAATTCCTCGCCCCCGTCGTCTTCACCCGCGAGCAGGACGGCGAAACCCTCGCCTACCCCGATTCCCTCGTCGGCACCGACTCCCACACCACGATGATCAACGGCCTCGGCGTCGTCGGCTGGGGCGTCGGCGGCATTGAAGCCGAAGCCTGCATGCTCGGCCAAGCGATTTCGATGTTACTGCCGCAAGTCGTCGGCTGCAAGCTGTACGGCAAACTTCGCGAAGGCGTCACCGCTACCGACTTAGTCCTCACCGCCACCCAGTTACTCCGCAAGCACGGCGTCGTCGGCAAGTTCGTCGAATTCTACGGCGATGGCGTCGGTGCCCTCCCCCTGGCGGACCGCGCCACCATCGCCAATATGGCCCCCGAATACGGCGCCACCATTGGCTTCTTCCCCGTCGATCATCAATCGCTCGCCTACCTTCGGCTCTCCAACCGCAGCGAAGAGCAGGTCGCCCTCGTCGAAGCCTACGCCAAGGCGCAGGGCCTTTA
>JANODS010001529.1:0-2442 GCA_031412835.1 Acidobacteriota bacterium
CCTCGAACGCTATCGCCGGACGTTCGTCTATCAACAGCAGGGCCTCTCCGCTGCGCAGATCCGCACCCTCGGCGGCGGTGCCACCCAGTTCACAATAAACGGGGGCAACGCGCTAGCGTCGGTTAACCAAACCGACGTCGGCTTGTTCCTCACCGACGACTGGCGGATCCGCCCCAACCTCACCTTCAGTTCCGGCATCCGTTGGGAAGACCAGACCAATATCTCCAACCACAACAACTTTGCCCCTCGCATCGGCCTCACCTGGGGCGTTGATGGCCGTGGTTCCAAAGCCGCGAAAAGCGTTCTCCGCGTCGGCACTGGCATCTTCTACGATCGCCTCAACGACAGCCTAACCTTGCAGAGCCTCCGCTTCAACGGAACCAACCAAGTCAACTACATTGTTCGGGATCCGGACTTCTTCCCCACCATCCCGTCCCTCTCCAGCCTCGGCCAATTCCAAACCCAGTCCACCATCCGCAGCCTCTACAGCGATATCCGCACGCCTTACCAAATTCAGACCTCCGTCGGCATCGATCGTCAGTTGCCCAAGAACACTTCGATCGCCGTCAACTACGTCTTCAGCCGCGGAGTGCACACCCTCCGCACGCGCAACATCAACGCGCCCATCGGCGGCGTCTATCCCTACGGCCCCATCGGCAATCTCTTCCAATACGAGTCCACCGGCTTCTCGCGTCAGAACCAGTTGATCACCAACTTCAACACGCGCTTCAGCCGCCGCGTCAGCCTCTTTGGTGTCTATCTCTATGGCCAATCCAAGAGCGATGCGGACGGCACGGGCTCCTTCCCCGCCAACAACTACGACCTCCGAAACGAGTACAGTTACTCAGCCTTCGACGTTCGCCATCGCTTCATCATGGGCGGCAGCGTCACCGCGAAATGGGGCGTCTCGCTGAACCCCTTCATCATCTCCTCCACCGGTTCGCCGTTCAATATCACCACCGGTCGCGACAACAACTTTGACACCCAGTTCAACGACCGTCCCGCGTTCGCGGCTACTGCCAGCGGACCCGGCGTCGTCTCCACCTCCTTCGGCAACTTCCTGCTCACCCCGGGTGTCAACGACACCATCATTCCCCGCAACTACGGTCGCGGTCCCGGTTCGTTTTCCGTCAACCTCCGCGCCAGCAAAAGCTTCGGTTTCGGCAAAACCGGCGAGTCCGGCGTCAACGATGGCGGCATGCCGGGTGGCATGGGTGGTGGCGGACGCGGCGGCCCCGGCGGTGGCGGACCGCCTCCTGGAATGGGCGGCGGAGGACGCGGCGGTCCCGGCGGGATGTTCGGCGGTGCCTCCTCCGGCAAGCGCTACAGCATGACGGTCTCCGTCCAAGCCCGGAATCTCCTCAACAACGTCAACCCCTCCCAACCCGGCGGCAATCTCGGCTCGCCTCTATTCGGCATCTCCACTCAACTCGGCGGCGGCTTCGGCCCCCGGCCCGGCGGTGGTGGCGGTGGCCCCGGCGGGGGTGGTGGCGGCGCGGCAGCCAATCGCCTCGTCGAACTCCAACTCCGCTTCTCGTTCTAAAGCTACTCGGCCCTCAGCACGGCCTCCAGCGCCGCGGCCAAGTCCCTAGCCGCCGCCAACGCCCCTAGAATCCCCAGGGGAGTGGCGGCGGCCAAACTGATCCGGGCGGCAAACCCCAGCGCCGCCGTCAGTGCCCGCAGCAGTCTCGCTCGCCTCGCCAGTTCGGCTTCCACCGTCGGCCAATGCCCCGTGCTCCGGCCCTTCTGCCACACCGTGGCAAAGTCCCCGCCCCATCCTACCCGCGTCATCGCGCAGCCCTTAGTCTCAATCAGCGCGTACTGGCTTACCGCCCGTTCTAGTGCTTCCAGCCGCTCTGCCACCGCCGCTCTCGCGTCGTCCATCACACCGAAGGTAACCCCCTCCGCCTCCGCATCCTCCTCCGGCCACGACAGTCGCTCCATCGCCACCACCGCCGCCTCCAAACTCATTTCTTCGCACCACCCGCGCCCAGCAGTCCCGTAATCGCCGAGGCCGCCAGCTTTACCATCTCGTTCCGATTCGCCATTGCCCGTTCCATGGCCTGCTTGTGGATCTCCCAAACCTCGGTGTCCACCTTGCCGTCCTTCTCCGGCAGCACCACCTTGATGCCTCCGTCGATGCTCACGAGACTCAGCGCCCGCAACCGCGCCCCGTCAATCTTCCCTTTCCCGTAAGTCACTCGCGCCAGGTCATCGGCCACATACGTCGCCACCTCCAGCGTCAAAATGCTTTCCACCACCCGCTCCAGCGTCTCGCCCATCCGACCGGCCATCTTCCGGACGGACGCCTCCAGCCCGTCGCCCACATCGGCAATCGTCTCCCCCCAGCCCATCGAAACCTGCTCCGCGGCGAACAACGGGTCAGCCGCCACCGGCAGTCTGACGACCAACGGCGTCTCCCGCTTCGGCGTCGAAACGTCG
>JANODS010001530.1:0-7483 GCA_031412835.1 Acidobacteriota bacterium
GTTCGTTCGTTGATCACGATCCGGTTCCGGCGGTCCGCCTCTACCGTCAGAATCTCGATTTCGGCCAGAAACTCCACCAGACGCGCCGAATATGCGGGCGGTGGGATCAGGGCAATTGCACCGGAATTCTCCGCCTGGGCAATAGGGGTTCCATTCAACGAAAATCGGTCGTTGATGGCCTTGGCAACTCGGGCCGCCGTCGAAAAGTCGGCCCGAAGAAGTTGCAAACGCAAAACCGAGGCAGAAAGTTGCGCTGGCGATTGTCTCTCGACAATACCGCCGCCGGGGACCCGAGCCACTGTTGGATGGTTGACAGTTTGTGAGTTGCCAGCCCTCCCCGCTACGAATCCGGAGGTAAGTAGTGCTCCTTGGGCTGCAACGTAGATCTGCCCGTCCGCGCCCTTGAGCGACGTGAGCAGCAATTGTCCGCCTTGGAGATTCGAGGCGTCCCCGATGGCGGAGACGGTGACATCTACGCGCGTCCCCGGCTGAGCGAAGGGTGGCAGCGTGGCTGTGACCATCACGGCGGCGACGTTTTTCACCTGCATTGCTTGGGGGTTGACGGTTACCCCCATACGCCCCAGCATGTTTGCCAAAGTTTGAGCGACGAACACTGTTTGACGCTTGTCTCCGGTACCGTTCAATCCAACAATCAAACCGTAGCCGACGAGTTGGTTGTCCCTGACACCTTCAATCGCCACCAGCTCTTTGAGCCTTACGGGAGCCGCGTGGAGACCACCGACGAGCACTAGGCTCGATATCCATTTCACGATCCGGCTCATAGCGGCAAAAGCCCCAAGAGAATTCGGTACAGAAAGAAGGGACGTCGGACGGCATCTCCCACGACGCCCTTTCCGTTAACGCGCACCTCAAGCATTCCGACCCGGTCGGAGGCGATCGCATTAGCGCCTGTAAGATCGTCTGGTCGGACTACTCCGCGAACCTCTACGACTTGGCGCTCAGAGTTCACGACCACCTCCTTTACGCCGTGGACGATCATGTTCCCGTTTGGAAGAACAGCGACGACGCGCGCCGTCAGAGCCGTGTTTAGCACGGTTGATCGACTCGTCTCCCCTTGCCCTTGTAACTGAGTGGCACCGTTTGTACCGGCCAGATTCGCCAAAGGTCCGACCGCTTTCAGCGGCCCGAGCGCCGCCGTGATGCTCTGTTTGACACTCGACTTTCGATTGGTATTCGTCACCCCTTTGGCCACGGCCGAAGCGCGGTCACTCACGAGAATCGTCACTAGGTCGTCTATCCCTTGAGCCCGAAAATCACGCCCCAACTCAGCGAACCGTCCTCCCGATTGGAAAAGTGATCCGGGGCTAGCCGCTACCCCAGGCGAATGGCGGCCTTGTGTCGCGTCTCGGATGTATTGGTCGAGAGGAGATAAGGCGGGGCCCTCTCTTCGTTTCGCTTCACCGCTCGATAGAAAACAAAAGGCCAGACATAATGCGAATGCCAGTTTCAATGGGACCCCCGGGGCATGATCTGCACGGAGCCCGCGGAATTGACCTTCGCCCGGAGCCGCCGACCATCGTGCTTTATGAGAATTGCTTGTCCGGGTTCGCCATCGGTCTCGGCAACGGCGGGGAACGAAAGAGAGGCGTTCCCCATTGCGAGCGACGCTTGTACCGATTCGCCCCGCCGGACCGTCGGAACTTTGATCAGATCCGAGCGGAGCAGCGCCTGTCCTGCAGGCACCTTTCGACGCACCCGAAACAGCTTGCTGTTCGGATCCACGCAGTCTGTGGACGTTAAGAATGGGTTGATCCATTGCCGGGCCGACTGAAAAGAAGATGGCTCCGGCTGGCTTCCGGCGGCGACGTCGACCGGGGATGACCAACAGTTCCGAGCCACTAGAATTCGCGCCTTCGCCCAAATGGGCAGAGTCCTCTTCTCTCCTGTCGTCAATGACCCCCGCCACAAGACAGGGCCATCGACAAGTGTTGTGCCACCTCCCAATACCCCTTGCCGTTGAAAACGGATCATCCCGGTCGGCAGCGCGTGCTTGACGAAATCGAGCAGTTCAACCCGCACCTCCTGGCCAGGAAAAAGCTCGGTAACAGCGGCCTCTAAAGATTTCAAGAGAGTGGTTGGGTCAAGAATCTGCTGGTCCCGTTCAATACAGAGGTGCTCTGGCATCCCCTCCGCCGAAAGTCCTTCGGCTATCGCCATCCGAACCACGTGCGCTCTACTTAGCACCCGTTTTACGCTCGGTGCGGGCGCCGGCCCGAGGTCGGCCAATTTGTCCAAAGCTTCAAATGCGGTTATGGCGGGCGAGATCTCGCCAGCGCGGATCCGTTCTCCTGCGATCACGGTGCAGGCGACTAGATTCAAGTTCGCAAACAGTAGTAAGAAGATAATACGTTTCATGGGACCCCCTTAGCGAGCGATGTTGTTCACCTGTTGGTACATTTCGTCGGCGGCCCGCACGACCTTTGAGTTCGCCTCATAGGCTCGTTGGCTCATGATCAGGTTGATGAACTCTTCCACCACGCTTACATTTGATTGTTCGGTGTAGCCCTGCATCAGCGATCCGATACCCTCCTGCCCTCCAGGATTGCCAATCACTGGCTCTCCAGACGCGTCGGTTGGGAGGAATAGGTTCCTCCCGATATTGTTGAGACCGGCTGGATTGACGAAAGCAGCAAGTTGAATCTGCCCTGCGATCTGAGCGGCACTCTGCCCGGCCTGCTGAAAACTCACCGTTCCGTCTTGCGCGATCGATAGGCCCTGAGCTTCCGCGGGAATGGTGATTTGCGGTTCCAAAGGATCTCCATCGCTAGTAACTAGAATTCCATCGCGATTCATCTGAAATTGTCCTGAGCGGGTGTAGCCGATCTCCCCGTTGGGCCGTCGAACTTGAAAGAATCCACGCCCCTCGATAACCATGTCGAGCGGGTTGCTTGTCTGCATCGCACTTCCTTGCGTGAAGATGATTTCATTGGCGAAGGTGCGGGCACCGAGGCCAATCTGTAGTCCGCTTGGCACCGTAGTCTGCGCGCCAGCGGCGGCACCTGGCTGAACCATCGTCTGATAGAGCAGGTCCTGGAATTGAGCTCGTCTCATTTTGAACCCTACGGTGTTTGCATTGGCTAGATTGTGGGCAATGTTGTCAACGTTGGTCTGTTGAGCGGACATGCCGCTCCCGGCGCTGAATAGGGCTCTAATCATTCTTTGATTCCTTTAGCCATGGGACTTGACTACCTCGTCGAGAACTTTCTGATTCATCTCTCCCGCCATCGCCATCGCTCGTTGAAGCGACTCGAACTGCCGAAGTACGTGGATCATTCTGACGGCGGATTCTGCCGCCTGGGTATTTGGGGCCTCTGTATACCCCTGATTGACTTGGACGTTACGCGCGGGCGCGGGCTGATCGGCTTGCGTTGCGCCCTTGGGTAATACGAAGAGGCTGTGACCTTTCTTTGACAGGACCTCAGGACGGGCGAAGTCTACGATTTGAAGTTGCGCAACCGGAGCCCCATTTTGGAAAATCTCTCCTGATCCCGTAATCCTTGCTTCGGCGTTTGGCTGCAGCTGAATCGGACGACTCAAGGTGTCGAGAACCGGTCGACCATCTCCCGACTGGAGGGCACCAGCGGCATTCAGTCGGAACGACCCAGAACGGGAGTAAACGGGTCCGTCGGTTCCTCCCAAGGCGAAGAAGCCCCGACCGGCCAAGGCAAGATCAGACGGCTTCCCGGTCTCCTGCAGGGGGCCCTGCGTGAAGTCCGTCCAGTTCCTCTCGATGACTGGTACCGTGAGCGGTAACGGACCGCCATAATTGGCTTCTGGAGAAACGTAGAGACTGTATGACTCCCGGTCCGCTTT
This sequence comes from Acidobacteriota bacterium, assembly GCA_031412835.1. Classification (GTDB taxonomy): domain Bacteria; phylum Acidobacteriota; class Terriglobia; order Bryobacterales; family Bryobacteraceae. The sequence goes on from JANODS010001530.1 coordinate 3,835, forward strand.
AAAGCCGGCGGTTGTGCTGTTGGCCAAATTGTTGGCGAGGACCTCGAGCGATTCCATTCTCGCTCGCATTCCACTCGCTGCTGCTACGCCGATAGGATCCATAATGCTGCTGGACTTCACTGCAATTGGTTAGCCAAATACGTATGAACCGAATAGTCGAGAAGTCTTGCGTCAAGAAACTGGCGCTGTGGCTTAAAACCGTCGCTGAATCGACGGCTAGTTGGCACGCTGCCAAGGGTTTTGCCGGGAAGGCCGGATTGGCCTCAAATGTGCAGAGATCGTTGTGGCCTCGCTATGAGCATCGATCTCAAGTTCTCCCCTACTCTAAACATCGTCGGTTCGAACGGTGGTGCCGCGACATCGCCAGTCGGTGACACCGTCGAAGGTTCAGATTGGGTATCCATTTTGGAAGAGGTGTTCCAAAATGAACCCGAGGTCGCGACGCCATCAGAAGAGGCTACGCCGACCGAACCACCGGCGGAGACGATCTCGCCAGTTCCGCTTTCGGCGATTGCATTTCTGGCTGCCTACTTTTCAAAGGAGCCAGTTGTCCAATCCGATCTCGCTGAATCGGTCCCCGAACACAAAGACGAAAAGAACTTAGTGAGTGGCGAGATCGTTTCCGGATCTGACTTTCAACCAGCCGAAGCTCCTTCGGATGTTCGAGGTCCAAAAGGTGAGTTCGACCTCTCGCCAAACGATTGGGAACCAGTTACCACTACTGTTCCAACTCCTGTTGCTCCCGCTGAAGTTCGGTCCGACTTCCTCAAGGTAGATAATCCCCCGAAGACAGATGGGCCGATCGAGTATCCCTTGGGAACAGCCTCGCGTGCTTCGTTGGTTCAAATCCCTGAAATGAGAAGCGATTCGCAAATCGTTTCCGCAGCCTTTTCCGTGACAACAGAGGTCCTGGGCGACAAGGCTTCCGTACCTGACGCCGACCCCCTTGTGGCGGTCGCTGACGCCAGAATAGCAAGTCGGTCCCAACGACTCCAAAGCGAAACCCGGGAACAACCCGGGGATCGAGACGGCGAACACACAAAGGAGCCGGAGACGATTCCCGAGGACAACCCGATAAGGACAGGAGACATTTCGGAACCTGTGGCGGTCAGTGCCTCGTTCTCGCAGGTTGGGCATCGGCACTTCCATGAGACAGCAAGCCGATCAATCGAGAGCCGTCCGTTACCGGTCTCCTTCGCCACCGAGGTCGACGCGGCGATGGCCGAGCCAGGCCAGCCAACAAGACCCAGCCTAGTGAACCTCGATCTTCGAATCTCCCACGGGGATCTCGGTTTGCCCGACGATTCCGGGGCCGGAGAACTGCGCCTCCAGTTGCGACAACGCGGTGAAGAAATCCAGATGCGAGTGCATGGAACCGGAGAGGGAATGGCGAGTCGGGCTCAGTCGGAGTGGGCTGGGTTGGTCGAGCGACTAAGGCCACAAGGTCTCGAGGCGGAGCGGACCCACTTTACCGCCATTCATGGCTCCCGAGAACCCGAGGTTCGCCCCCTCACTCGGATTGACGCGATGCCGGGGGAAGGCAACGGAAACACAGACGCTGACGGGCAACGCCGCTCAGAGGAGCGGGACCAGCGGCAAGAACAACAGCGAAATCACCTAGAGCGCACGCGTCGCCAGAGTGAGATGAAAAGCCGGTTCAGTAGTTTCTTGAACTGGTAGTTATTGAGCACTAAGGAGCAAACTAATGATCCCAGACTTAAAGAGTACGACAGCGGCGAGCGCGTTTAGCCAAACCGCAAGCACGGGCCAAGTAAGGCTCCCTCCGTCCGACCCCTTGGCCAATAAGGAAACCTTCCTTCAACTGCTGGTCGCCCAGATCAAGAACCAGAATCCGCTCAGCCCTCAGGATGGGGTGGAGTTTCTTAGTCAGTTGGCTCAGTTCACCGACCTCGAACAGAGTCTAGGCATGCGTCAGGACATCGCGGCCATCAAAGACCTCATGCAATCGGCACAAGACACTCAGCCGAACGCCTAGGGAATCGTAATCGAATTCTGGAGCTTCTATGTTTACTTCATTTTCTACAGCATTATCCGCCCTCGGTGCCCATTCGACAGCAGTCGACGTGGTCGGCAATAATCTTGCCAACTTGAATACCCCCGGCTTCAAGGCCAGTGTCGTTTCGTTTTACGATCTGGTTACGCAATCGTTGGGTGCCGGCCTGGGCGAGACCCAAGTTGGCTTTGGCGTCGCTCGACCGATTACCCTGCGTCAATTCTCGCAAGGGGCGATCCAATCGAGCGCCGGTCCCCTAGACGCTGCCATTCAAGGTGACGGATTCCTTGTCTTGCGATCCAAGGCGAATGCCACGATTTACGGACGCGGTGGTAACTTACAAGTTGATCGCAACGGATCGCTCCTCACCGCGACAGGGGAACGTGTCCAAGGGTGGGCGTCGCAAACCGGCGTCATCAACACGAACCTTCCCGTGGGAGACATCACGGTCCCGGTGGGCTCGCTTCGCCCAGCGACCTCCACCAGCCAGATTACCTTCGACATGAACCTGAACGCTCGTGCGACGGCTGGCCCTCCCCCCGACACCTTCTCGTCGTCCATGGAGACTTACGATTCCCTTGGCGTATCTCATATCGTCACGATTCAGATGACGAAAACCGCAAACGCTGGAGAATGGAGCTACTCGTACTCGGTGCCGGATGCGGATGTCTCGACCCCCGTTGCGCCCGTCACCGGCACAGTGACATTTGGCCCTAATGGAGTTCTCACGAACCCACCCGCGACGGGTCCGTTCCCCACCCTGAGTATTACTGGATTGAACAGCGGAGCCGCTCCCATGGACGTAACCTGGAACATGTTCAACGGCGACACCCCGCGACTCACGCAATTCGCACAACCGTCGGCAATTTCCGCCCTTGGCCAGAACGGGTCCCCCGCAGCCCAGTTGGTCCGCGTCGGGCTCGGCGACGGCGGTGTGATGCTCGCGCAGTATTCAAACGGTGAACAGGTTGTTGTCGGTCAATTGGCCATGGCGTCGATTCGGAACCCGGAGTCGCTGATATCGGTCGGTAATAACTCCTATCAACTCAGCGCGCGGAGCGCCACGCCTGCCGTGGGAACACCCGGTACCGGGGGAAGGGGCACGATTATCGGTGGCGCGGTCGAAAATTCGACCGTCGACATTGCCAAGGAATTCACGAACTTGATCGTTCTCCAACGCGGCTACCAAGCTAATACGAGAGTAATCACCACCGTGGATGAGATTAGTCAAGAGACGATCAACTTGAAACGCTAGTTCCAAATTGGAACACCATTATGAGCATTCTTGAAGAACTGGGCCACTGCGCGGACATTCCACTTGAAATCGTTGTTGAGCTTGATCGAAAAGTGATGACGGTTCGAGAGATATTGAGCTTAGGCCCTGGAAGTGTAATTAAAATGCGGCGTTCCGCCGGCGAAAATATTGATATTCTCGCCGGCGACGCCCTCGTGGCCTTCGGCGAAATCGTAATTATCGAGTCCACAATGGGCGTCCGCATAACGGACTTCAACTTGCAAGAGTAGGCAGCATGGAACTCGTTAAGTTCGTCGTAGCTCTGACAATCACATTCGGGCTTCTCGGTGGTACGCTCTGGCTACTCAGGAGATGGGGCCGTCTCGAACAGCCTGGGCGAT
>JANODS010001531.1:0-1689 GCA_031412835.1 Acidobacteriota bacterium
CTCGCCGGGCCCCTTCTGCGGGCGATTGTGCGAAACGTCAATGTGGTTGATGTTCCCCGCGCAGCCGATCGTGAACAAAGTCGAGAACCCCGGCCCTTTCACCTCCCGCAGACTACGGCTCAACGCATACGCATAGTCGGCCGAAAACTGAGCGCCGCCAACCGTATCGAGGTGCAGCGCGAAGTTCACGTTCGCCCCCTTGCCAGCCACCACCACGGCCACGTCTGGATCGATTGCACCCAGCGCCTGAACGATCTTTGGGTTCTTCTTGCCCGGGTTCCAACCCGTCGTACCGTCAATCAAGCGGAACCGACGGATGAAGCTGATCGTCTCCTCCCGGCCCACGCCCACGCTGATCTCGGACGGTGCCAGCGCGGCCGCCGCTTTCTCCACGCTCGCCGCAATCAACTCCGGGATTCGCTTCCAGAAGCCTTTCGCAAGCGTGTCGATCTCTGGCTCCACGCTCCGCAGGCGGGCACCCAACTCAGGGCCGGTGTGCGAGTGCGTCGCCGAAATCATCACGTGCGTCGCGGGAATTCCGGTCCGCGCGGCGATCAATGTTCGTGCCTCTTCGACGAAACTCCGAGGAATCTGCACGTAGTCCACCGCCACCAGCGCCATGCGAACGCCCGCTTGCTCCACCACCATGGCCTTGGCAAAAAGCGGATCGTGGGTGCCCTCGTTCAGTCGCACGTAGTAGTAACCAGCCATCGGCATGCGCGCCGGCGGCGTGATGTCCACCTCAGCCCGCCCCACCCGCCACAGCCCCCATAGCACTGGGGAAATCAAGAGAACGAAAGCGAATCGCAACATGCCTGTTATCCTACAAGGATTCCTGTCATGGTCGTTTCCACGCAATCGAAGCGGTTCTCGTCTCTGGAGTTGGATTGTGGGGTAACCCTCGCTCCGGTCGACGTAGCCTATCAAACTTACGGCACCTTAAACGCGGATCGATCCAACGCGATCCTGATCATGCATGCCTTTTCGGGCGACGCCCACGCCGCCGGGGTTGACGCGCAAACGCAGCAAAAAGGCTGGTGGGACAGCATGATCGGCCCCGGCCGCGGCTTCGACACTGACCAGCATTTCGTCATCTGCTCGAACGTATTGGGCGGCTGCCGAGGCACCACCGGCCCCGGTTCCATCAACCCCGCAACGGGTGAAATCTTCGCGATGACGTTCCCCGTCATCACCATCGGCGACATGGTCCGACTGCAGGCCAAGCTCATCGAATCGCTCGGCATTGAGAAACTGCTCTCCGTCGCCGGTGGCTCCATGGGCGGCATGCAGGTCCTCGAATGGGCTGCCCGCTACCCCGACCGCGTCGCCTCCGCCATTCCTATCGCCACCACGCCGCGCCACAGCGCCCAGCAGATCGCCTTCAATGAGGTCGGTCGCCAAGCCATCATGGCCGATCCGGACTGGAACGACGGCAACTACTACGGCGGCAAACTGCCCGGTCGTGGCCTCGCCGTCGCGCGCATGGTGGGCCATATTACCTACATGAGCGATGAGTCGATGCGCCAGAAATTTGGCCGCCGCCAACGAGAAGATCAAGGCATCTTCGAAGTCGAAAGCTATCTCCGGCATCGCGGTAGTCAGTTCGTCGACCGCTTCGACGCCAACTCGTACCTCTACATCACGAAGGCCATGGACCTGTTCGATCTCGCGGCCGGCCAGCAGTCTCTC
>JANODS010001532.1:0-1583 GCA_031412835.1 Acidobacteriota bacterium
CTTCGGCGCCGCTCGCGGCCGGTGTCGGGAGGTGCGCCCGCGATAGCGCCCGCCCAATGCTATCTAGAGCGTGGGGCATCGCCCCCCCCAGCGTTGTCTCATCCAGGCCCAGTTGATGCAGGGCCGCCGTCTGCAGAAGCGTCGCCATGCCATGCACCACGGACCAAACGAACAGCGCGTCCAGTTCCAGTTCCCGCCCTCCCAGCGGCACTCCCCCCTTCATCTGTGCCACACCCGCCAGCAGCAAGGTAAACGCCTTGCGCGCCTCTTCCATCATGGCCGGATGCTCCGCCGGATCCGGCAGTGAGGTTCCAAACAGCAGCCGATACTTCAGCGGATGATCCATCGCGAAACGGAAATAGGCTTGGCCCATGCAGTACATATCGTCGCCGGGCGTCCCCCCGCGCGGTCGGGTTTCTAAATGCTCCGCAAATGTCACATACGTCCGGCGAACAAGTTCCGCCAGCAGATGTTCGCTCGACGGAAAGTGCTTGTAAGGCGCTTGATGCGATACGCCCAGCCGCCGGGCCACCTCTCGAATACTGAGCCCCTCAATACCTGCGTCCTCAATGATCGCCAACGCTTCGGCGATGCAGGCTTCCCGGAGATCGATCGGCTTCAGGGGTTTCATCTCTCCTAGAATCGCTCATGTCATCGATCGCATGATCAATTTCATGATTCGAACACGGAGTGGCCGGGGTGCCGTCATCAACGTTCCGAGAAGCAGTTTCGAAAGCAAACCAGGAGTCACCCTCGACTGTCGCCCCAGCGCCGCTAACGTGGCTCGGGCCACCGTCTCCGCCTTCTCGGCTTTGCCCAGCTTCATGCCGGCACGAGCCGCGAAACCGCTGTCCGTCGGCCCGGGCTGGGAGATCAGCACGTCTACGCCTTTCGTCGACAACTCGTCGGCCAGTGCCTCGCCCAAAGACTGGACATAGGCTTTGGTGGCCGCGTAATTGGCCGACCGAGGCACCCCTTGAAAGGCGACGATAGAGCTGAACAGGATGAGCCCGCCACGGCCCTGGGCGGCAAAGCGGGTTCCGAAGCGATGAGCAAGCTCCAGCAGCGCCCGGCAGTTGACCTCGATCATCGCGGACTCTTCCGTGAGCGGATTGTCGAGAAGGGGCCCACCGAGTCCGAAGCCGGCGGCGTGCACCATTAGACCGGTGTTTAAGTGCGCCGCCGCGTCGAAGACCGCGGCGGATGCCCCCGGCGTCGCGAGATCCAAAGGCAATACAATCGCCTCCGTCTTGAGCTCCGCCCTCAATCGCTCGAGCTCGGCCGCCCCGCGGGCCACCAGGATTAGGCGAAAACCCCCCGCCGCCAATTGGCGCGCAATCTCCCTTCCGATGCCGGAAGACGCGCCAGTAACGACGGCCCATTCGCCGTATTTCGTCAAGAGTTGCATGAAACCTCCAGCGCCTACCGCTGTCCGAACTGGTAGACGAAGCCCACCGAAATCGGCCGAACGAATGTTGTCTTGGTTGCGCCAGCCGCGCCGGCGATGCGGGCGAATCGAAGGTCCGGCTGTACGCGAAACGCAAAGTTTTCGGATAACTTGAAGTCGATCGCTTGCCCAAAAC
>JANODS010001533.1:0-1691 GCA_031412835.1 Acidobacteriota bacterium
TAAGGACATGGGCATCAAAGTGCTGCCTCCGGATGTGGCGGCCTCGCTGCTTAGTTTCGCTCCGGACGGCCAGGCGGTTCGCTTCGGGCTGGGGGCGATTAAGAACTTGGGGCAGGGCGCGGTGGAGTCGATCTTGGCGGCGCGGGCGCAGGTGGGGAAGTTCAAGAGCTTCTTCAATTTTTGTGAAAGTGTCGACGTTGGCGCGGTGAATAAGCGGGCTCTGGAATCGTTGATTAAGGCCGGAGCGATGGACAGTCTGGACGGGACGCGGAGCCAGTTGTTCGCCATGATCGACCGGGCGATGGACCATGCGCAGAGGACGAAGAAAGACAAGGACAGCGGCCAGGGCGGGCTCTTCGCCGATCTCTTTGGCGGACCGGCCGAGGATACGCCAGCCGAGCCCTTGCCGAACGTGAAGGACTGGTCGCAGACGGAGAAGCTGAACGGCGAAAAGGAGATGATCGGCTTCTACGTCACCGGACACCCGCTCGACGCTTTTGCCGACAAAATCTCCGAGCTGCAAACCCACGCCAGTGACGGGCTCGACGATTGCCAAAAGCATGAAGAGGTGCGGCTTTGCGGCATCCTGACGGGCATTCAAAAGCGGCGCAACAAAAAGGGAGAACTGTGGGCGGCGATGCGCCTGGAAGACCAGAAAGGGAGCCTGGAGGCGATGTGTTTCGCGAGCAAGATGGAGGAGTTGAACCAATATCTGACGGACGATCTGCCCGTGATGGCCGTTTGCAAAGTGATGCCGGAAGAGGGTTCGGCACCGAAGGTTAGTCTGCAGGAACTTGTCCCATTGGCCAAGGCTTTGGTGAAGCTGCCGAGCATCATCGCGATCCGCGTGAAGATTCGCGAGGCGAATGGGATCGACCCGGCAACGGAGCTGCGGAGCCTGTTCGAACGGAAGCCCGGCAACGCGCAAGTAAGGCTGAAACTCGAGAAACCGCAGGACTTCATCGCGATGATGGACGTGCCGCTGAAGGTGCGTCCGGACAAAGAGTTTAAGGCGGAAATCGAGCGGATCTGTGGCGGCGACGCCTTCGAGGTACTCGAAAAGGCCTAGACCAACATGCTATCGTTTGGTCATGCCGCAGGATGCTGATCCCTACCCAATCGTGGGCGGACGGGTGCAGACGAGGGCGCTCGAATACCACGTCACCGACCATTGCAATCTTCGTTGTGACCACTGCTGTTCGTACTCTCCGATCCTGAAAAAGTGGTGCGCTGATCCGGTGCGGTTTGAGCGGGATTTACTGCTCGTTCGGCGGGTGGTCGAGCCGCAGTTCGTGAAGATCGTCGGCGGAGAGCCGCTGCTGCATCCGGAGCTCGAAACGCTCTTAACAATCGCCCATCGGCTGAAGGTTGGCCCCCGGATTCAGTTGACGACGAACGCCCTGCTGATCGAGAAACTCTCGGCGAGGTCGTGGGACTGTTTGCAGATGATTTCGGTATCGCTTTATCCAGAGCCGGCGTTGCCGAAGGAGTTGATTCGCTATATCGCCAAGGAAGCGGCGGCGCGAAAGATCGAGGTCAGTTGGAAGGTGCAGGACAAGTTCACGTGCCTCGACCGGACCGAGCGGGCGACCGTGGCGGAGGCGACCGACACGTTCGCCGATTGCTGGATTCGGCACCGCTGCAACACGATCAAGAATGGGCGTTTTTACTCCTGCACCCGACCGCAGTAC
>JANODS010001534.1:0-1943 GCA_031412835.1 Acidobacteriota bacterium
GATGAATTCGCGGACTACGTTGTCCGGGTAGGCCGTGTAGCCGACGGCGTTGGATGCCCGAAGGAGCATCTGGAAGCAGATATTGGGGATGGCTTCGCGCAGGCGACGGAGGCGCTGCCAGGGGTCTTCGAGGAGGAAGCGCATCGAGACGTCGAAGGTAGCGCCGCCCCACATCTCTAGCGAGTAGAGGCCAGAGAGACGGTGGGCGACAAAGTTGGCGACGGCCATCATGTCGTAGGTGCGCATGCGGGTGGCAATAAGGGATTGATGAGCGTCGCGGAAGGTGGTGTCGGTGATGAGGAGGCGCTTCTGATCACGGGTCCACTGGGCGAACTTTTCGGGGCCCAGTTCGTCGAGGAGTTGCCTGGTGCCTTTGGGTGGGGCGTAGTCGAGATAGGCTTCGATCTTGGGCTTGCGGAAGGTGGCGGGTTTGGGTTTGCCGGCGACTTCGGGATTACCGTTGACGATGGTCTCGCCTAGATAGGTTAGGAGTTTGGTGGCACGGTCGCGGCGGGCGATGAACTTGAAGAGGGCGGGGGTTTCTTCGAGGAAGCGAGTGGTGACGTCGCCCTTCTGGAAGGTGTCGTTGTTGATGACGTTTTCGAGGAAGGGGATGTTGGTTTTGACGCCACGGATGCGGAACTCGCGGAGGGCGCGGTCCATACGCTGGCAGGCTTCGTTGAAGTCGCGGCCCCAGCTTGTGGTCTTGACGAGAAGTGAATCGTAGAAGGGAGTGATGACTGCGCCGCCGTAGGCCGATGCGCCGTCGAGACGGATGCCGAAGCCGGCTGGGGAGCGATAGGTGTGGATGCGGCCGTAGTCTGGGGTGAAGTTTTGGGTGGGGTCCTCGGTGGTGACGCGGCACTGGAGGGCGAAGCCGTTGACCTTGATGTCTTCTTGTTTTGGCAGGTTGATTTCGGGGCCGTGGAGCTTGTGGCCCATGGCGACCTGGATCTGCGTGCGGACGATGTCGATACCGGTGACCATTTCGGTTACGGTGTGTTCGACCTGGACGCGCGGGTTTACTTCGATGAAGAACCACTCTTCTTTGTCTACGTCGACGAGGAATTCGACGGTGCCGGCGTTTTCGTAGTTGGCTACTTTAGCGAGGGCAACGGCGGCTTCGGCTAGTTCTTTGCGGATCTTCTCTGAGAGGTGGACGGCCGGGGCGACTTCGACTACTTTTTGGTGGCGGCGCTGGACGCTGCAATCGCGCTCGTGGAGGTGGACGACGTTGCCGTGTTTGTCGGCGATGATCTGAATTTCGATGTGCTTGGCGCGGCGGATGAAGCGTTCGAGAAAGACGGCATCGTTGCCGAAGGCGGCACCTGCTTCGCGACGGGCTTCTTCGAGTTTGCCTTTGAATTCTTCAGCACTGTTGACGACACGCATGCCTCGGCCGCCGCCACCGAAGGCGGCTTTGACGATGAGGGGGAAGCCGATGGACTTGGCGGCGCGCTCGACGTCCTGGGTTTTGGTGAGGGCTTCAGCGGTGCCGGGGACAACGGGGATTTTTGCTTTTTCAGCGAGGGTGCGGGCGGCGGTTTTGTCCCCTAGGGCATCGAGCATGGTGGCACTGGGGCCGACGAAGGTGATGCCGGCTTTGGCGCAGGCGCGGGGGAGATTGGGGTTCTCCGAGAGGAAGCCGTAGCCGGGGTGGATGAAGTCCACGCCATTGGCGGCGGCGAGGGTGACGATGCCTTCGGTGTCGAGATAGGCTTCAACGGGGCCTTTGTTTTCGCCGATCTGGTAGGCTTCGTCGGCTTTGAAACGGTGGAGGCTGAGGCGGTCTTCTTTGGAGTAGACGGCAACGGTGCGGAGGCCGAGTTCGTTTGCGGCGCGGAAGATGCGGATGGCGATTTCGCCTCGGTTAAGAGCTAAAAGTTTCTTCACTTTGGTTTGAATCAGGATAGCGTGGTGTGGCTGATTTGGGTGGATCTCGT
>JANODS010001535.1:0-2684 GCA_031412835.1 Acidobacteriota bacterium
CGGAGACCCAACAAGCCCTCGACTCCCTCGGCATCGGCTACTGCTTTTATCTCCGCCAGCAGCCCTCGGACCCCAACGACGTCCTGTACCAACTCGCCGCCCACGCCGCCATTCTCGTCACCGACGACTACCCCACCTTCATCGCCTCCTGGCACAACTCCTCCGTCCCCGCCAAGCTCGGCCTCGCCTATCACGCCGTCGATTCCAGCTGCATCATCCCGATGAATCGATACGACAAGCGCGAATGGGCCGCCTACTCCATCCGTCCCAAAGTGAAGCGAATGCTCCCCGATCACCTCGAACCCGTCCCCCCGCTGCGCCCTCAACATCGCTTTTCCGCCCCTCGCCCGCGGTGGCACACCGAGGTCACCCCCCACAACGTCGCCACCCTCGTCGCCGCCTGCGCCATCGACCATTCCGTTGCGCCCTCCCTCGCCTTCGCCGGCGGCCGCGCCGCTGCCGAACGAGCCCTCCAGCGCTTCCTCGTGGACCGGCTATCCCGCTACGCTCGCGACAAGAACTCGCCGTCGAATCACGTGACGAGCGAACTTTCCCCCTATCTCCACTTCGGCGTCATCAGTGCCCTGGAAGTCGCCCTCGCCGTCGAAGGCTACGCCGCCGAACACAAACTCATCGCCGTCGAGTTCCTCGAAGAGCTCATCGTCCGCCGGGAACTCGCCTTCAACTTCGCCCGCTTCACCCCCAACTACGATCAACTGGACTGTCTCCCCGACTGGGCCCGGAAGACTTTGGCCAAACACGCCCCCGACCGCCGAGAATTTGTCTACACTGAAGAGCAGTTTCTTAACGCCCAAACTCACGACCCCCTCTGGAACGCTTGCCAGCAAGAGATGCTCCTGCGCGGCAAGATCCACGGCTACTACCGTATGTATTGGGGCAAGAAGATCATCGAGTGGTCCGCCACTCATGCCGATGCACTCCGCACCATGCTCAAGATTCACGACATCTACGCCCTCGACGGCCGCGACCCGAACACCTACACCGGCGTCCTCTGGTGCTTCGGACTTCACGACCGGCCTTGGCAGGAACGCGGCATCTTCGGTATGGTCCGCTTCATGGGCTTCGATGGCATGAAAAGAAAAACCGACGTCGACTCCTACCTTCGCGACATTGCCCAGATCCAGCGGACCGGTCTCGACGCGGCGCCCGGAGCTTCCCAACTATGTTTCTGACGATCTCTGGCGCCACCGGCTTCATCGGCCGGCGCCTCCTCAAAATCTACCCACCCGATAAGCACTCAGTCATCATCCTGGGCCGCAAGAACCCGGAACTGAGTCCACTCTTTCAGTTCGGCCACTGGAACCCGACCGCGGCCGAACCCAGCCGCGAACTCTTGCAGCGCTCCGAAGTCATCATCCACCTCGCCGGCGAACCCGTAGCCCAACGCTGGACCCCGGAAGCGAAAACCAGCATCCGCGACTCCCGCGTCACCGGAACTAGAAACCTCGTCTCGGCCATCGGCAAGCTTCTCCATCGCCCCAAGACGCTCATCTGCGCCTCTGCCGTCGGCATCTACGGCGACCGCGGTGACGAAATCCTACCAGAAAGCGCCCCAGCCGCCTCCGGGTTTTTACCCGAGGTTTGCGCCGCCTGGGAAGCCGAAGCGGACCGAGCCGTCGAGCACGGTCTCCGGGTCGTCAAAATCCGCATCGGCATCGTCCTCGGGGCCGATGGCGGAGCGTTGCAATCGATGACGCCCCTATTCCGCGTCGGCCTCGGCGGCGTTCTCGGTAGCGGCAAACAGTGGATGAGTTGGATCCATGTCGACGATCTTGCCAGCATGATTCAATTCGCCGCCGAAAATGAGTCCGTCTCCGGCGTCCTCAATGGCGTCGCTCCCAATCCGGTTACTAATCGCGAGTTCACCCGAGAACTTGCCAGCGCCCTCCACCGCCCGGCGTTCCTCCCGGCTCCCGAGTTTGCCGTCAAGCTCGCCTTTGGCGAAATGGCGCAAATTCTCTTCGCTTCCCAGCGCGTTCAGCCCCAAGCCGCCCTCAAAGCCGGCTTCGAGTTCGAATTCCCGAAACTCCCCGCCGCCTTGGCCGCTATTTACCCGTAGCGCATGCTATGCTGGGAAGGTTATGGCAATTACGAATGTTAAGCGCTTCCGTATCGTGAGCCCCGATGGACTCAATACGGCTACCCTCATGGCCGTTGTCCCCAAGGGTACCGACCACGAAGTATTCTTGAAAGAAGCCTCCGGTCGATTTGACTGGAAGTCTTGGACCGACCAGAAAGCGTCGTTGACCAAAGTCCGCGTCGGTCAGCAGAAACAAAAGAAAGCAAAATAGTTCGCTTTGTTTTCGAAGGCCCCGTTTTTACGGGGCCTTTTGTATTTACGGGGCCTGGGTTCGCAGGCTCCGTAGATTTCTCAAGGCTTCGTTCGCAACTTCGGTGTCCTCGTCCTTCGCCAGACCCTCTAGCGTCGCCTCCAACGCACGGCTCCCACTGCGCCCGAAAACCTGCGCCAAAGCAAGCTTCTCGATTTTTGTCGACTGCGCCACCACCGGCTCAAGCGCGGCGCGAATGGCTTCGTTTCGCACTAATTCGATCAAGTACCCTTCCGCCATCCCCTTCCAAGCCTTCTGGTTCAGCGTATTCACCAAATAACGCAGCGGATCGAACTCCCCCATTTCCGTCGCGCCCAACTTCGCCGCCCCAAA
>JANODS010001536.1:0-1743 GCA_031412835.1 Acidobacteriota bacterium
GGGCAATATTGAGTGGCTGACGTTTGGCCGGATTCGGCCGGTGCATTTGGATATTATCTTTTACGGTTGGGCTTGTATGGCGGCGGTGGGATGTTTGCTTTGGTTGCAGGCGCGATTGTGCCATGTTCGGTTGCCTTGGCCGCTGCTGCTGAGCGGGTTGGCGATGGTTTGGAATGTGGGGGTTTGTGTGGGGGTGGTGGCGGTGTTGGCGGGGCACGGGTCAAGTATTGAATACCTGGAGTTTCCGGCCTATTGCGCGCCGTTTTTTGCGATTCCGGCATTGGGGGTGCTGGCGGCGAACATTAAGATGTACGTAACGAAAGAGAGTCAACATACTTATGTATCGCAGTGGTACTTACTGGCGGCGACGGTTTGGCTACCGATTCTTTATGTTACGGCGATGGCGTGTACTTACTTCGGTTTAGTGCAGGGCGTTTCGCAGGCGATTACGAACTGGTGGTTTGGGCATAATGCGCTGGGTTTGTGGGTTACACCGATCGCGGTGGCGACTGCTTACTATCTGATTCCGAAAGTGACGGGTAGGCCGGTGCATAGTTACCATTTGTCCCTGCTGGGGTTTTGGTCTTTGGCGATTTTCTATAATTGGGCGGGGACGCACCATTTGACGGGGGGGCCGCTGCCGGCGTGGACGATTACGGTGGGCGTGGTGGGATCGATGATGATGTTTATTCCGGTGATTACGGTGGCGATTAACCACCATATGACGATGCTGGGCGTGTTTCATATGCTGAAGACGAGCCCGACGTTGCGGTTCACGGTGTTTGGTTCGGTGATGTATACGGTGGCGAGTTTCCAGGGGTCGCTCGAAGCGTTGCGTAGCCATCAGGAGATTACGCATTTTACGCAGTACACGATTGGGCACGCACATTTGGGGCTCTACGGCTTCTTTTCGATGATTATGTTTGGGGCGATGTATTACATCTTTCCGCGGATTACGAACAATGAATGGTCTTCGGCGCGACTGATCAAGGTGCACTTTTGGGGGTCTTCGATTGGAGTTTTGGCATATGGGATCGGGCTTTGCTGGGCGGGTTGGTGGCAGGGGGTGATGATGAATGACCCGAGTATTCCGTTCCTGCAGACGGTGGCTTACATCCGGCCTTACCTGATTATGCGGAGTGTATCTGGCGCGGGGATGACGATTGCGCACATCGCGTTTGCGATCTCGGTTTGGCGGATTTTATCTCGTCACCATTTTGTGATGAGCGGGCCGACGCTGTTTACGACGTCGCGGCCGGCGTGGCGCGAGTTTGTGAATGAACAAGAGAAGCGGGAGCAGGCCGAATTGGAGGCACAATCATGAACCGGACGCCGTTTATTATTTTTGGCGTGTTTCTGACAATTGCGTTTTCGCTGAGCGGCTTAGTGCTGATTCCGAACTGGCAGTTTCAGGAGCATAAGCCGGTGGTGAATGCCCGGGACGGGAGCCAGTATCCGGCACCTTATTTTGGGTTGGCGCGGCAGGGCCTGGATGTCTATGTCGACCAGGGTTGCACTTACTGCCATACGCAGCAAGTGCGGGCCAAGGGATACGGCGGAGATATCCGGCGGAACTGGGGCAATCGTCGGACGGTGGCGCGGGACTATATGTACGAGTATCCGATTCTGCTGGGAACGATGCGGACGGGGCCGGACTTGGCGAATATTGGGGCTCGGCAGCCGGCGCGAGACTGGCACTATCTGCATTTGTATAACCCGCAGATCACTTCGGCGGGTTCGGTG
>JANODS010001537.1:0-2892 GCA_031412835.1 Acidobacteriota bacterium
CAGTCTAACCGGGACGATATGCCGAAGAAGGTTCCGCCTTCGTCGCTGCAAGCGATGCTCCTGATGCAGTCCAAGGTGGTGACGGAGCGGATCGATGCCGCCAAGCCCGGCTTTATTAACGGACTACTCGCCTCCGCCAAAGACGATCACGATCTTGTCAATCAGATCTTCCTGCACACCATCTCCCGCCGCCCGACGGCGGCAGAAAAGGCCGTCGGCCTCAAGGCAATTCATGCCAACCGCCCCACTGGCGCGGCTAACTTACAATGGGCCCTGCTCAACAGCCCCGAGTTTTTATTCAATTACTAACATGCAGAAACGCGTAGCCGACACTCTCGCCGCCCGCCGCGATCTTCTCAAATTAGGCGGCTACGGCCTGCTCGGCGCTTTTGCCAGCCAAACGTTTGCGCCGGTTGAACTCCGCGCCGCGGGCCGCACAAATCCCCGGGGCACCGCCCGCTTCTGCATTCTCATCGAATTGGCCGGGGCGCTGTCCCACATCGATTCCTTCGATTTCAAAGAAAATGAGGGCACTCAGAAGGATTTCGACGTGCGCCCCATCAAGAAGGATCTCTATCTTTCCCATCGGCTCTTCCCTCAACTCTCCAGCCACATGGACAAACTCTCCATCGTCCGCTCGATGAAGAGCCACGAAGTCGTCCATTTCCGCGGCCAATATTACACGCAAGCCGGTCGCCCATTGAACCCGGCGCAAGCCAGCGAAATCCCCAGTGTCGGCTCGGTGATCGCGCTCGAACTCGAAAGCCAACGACGGCCAACCGATACCTTTCCGACTTACTTGGGCTGTAACTTGGATACCTCCGGCTGCGGTGCGCTCTCCACCGGATTTCTACCTCCCCGCCACTCGGTCCTCGATCTCAATTTGAAGTCCGGCGCGGGTGCCGCCCCCTCGTCCGCGGAAGCCATGGCCGTACTGGCCGAGCGCTACCGCCTTCTCAACGAACTCGACGCGGTGATGGCCCCCGCGCGCTCTGGACGTGACCGCAGCTTCGGCGGCTTTCGCGATTTCCAAAAATCGGCCTATCAAATTCTCGGCGATCCCCGCTGGCCGGAAGCCTTCAAGATGCCCAAGGAGGAGATCGAACGGTATGGCGCCAACGAGGTGGGCCTCGGTTGTCTCCTCGCCCGCAATGTCGTGAAAGCGGACGCGGGCACCCGTTACATCCACATCGTTCATCCAGACTGGGACCACCACCGCGACATCTACAACCACGCCAAGAAGTCGAACCACTACATTCGCTGCAATGAGTTCGACCGCGCTCTCGCGCAACTTCTGACGGACCTCGGCGCCGCCCCCTCCCCTCGAACCCCCGGCAAGACGCTGCTCGACGACACCCTGATCGTCGTCGCCACCGAGTTCGGCCGCACGCCCGGTGCCCTGAACGGCATCGCGGGCCGCCATCACTACAACCTCGCGTATCTATCGATGTATGCGGGTGGCGGCACCAAACCCGGCCGCATTATCGGCAAGACCGACGCTCCGGGCGAACATGTCATCGATACCGGATGGCGCTACAAAAAGGCGTCCATCAAAACCGAAAACGTTTACGCCACCATCTACTCCGCCCTCGGCATCGACTGGCAGAAAGAGATCACCAACACCCCTTCTAAACGGGCCTACAAATATGTGGATAACCTAGGAGCTACGGAGATGGTTATCCCTGACGAGATCGCCGACCTGTTCGTTTAAATGCGCTATATAGCACTTCTCTTCCCCGCCCTCCTCGCGGCTCAATCGGTGGTCATCCCCGCCGGATCCTTCACGATGGGCCGCACGAAGACTACCCCGGACGACGCGACCAAAATGCGTCCGCAAGTCTTACTCGATGATCGACCGACGCGCACCGTAACTCTCCCGGCCTATTCGCTCGATACGCACGAAGTTACCCATTCCCAATTCGCGGAGTTCCTGGCTCAGTCCAAACGACCGGCTCCGTACCACTGGAAACCAGAATTGGCCAAGTCCAATGTTGCCGTCTATAACGTCAGTTGGGACGACGCCAAGGCCTACTGTGAGTTCCGTAAGAGCCGTCTGCCGTCGGAAGCGGAATGGGAGCGCGCGGCCCGCGGGGGCCTCGAAGGCCAGGAGTACCCGTGGGGCGATAGGTTCGACGCCAAGCTCCTTCGCTCCGGCACAGATCGCGGCCCCGGCGAGCCCGGCAAGTTTCCCGCCAACGCGTTCGGCCTCTACGATATGGCCGGCAACATGGCCGAGTGGACAGGTGACTGGTTTGATCGTGAAACGTACAAGACCGGCGTACCGCCCGCCAGCGGGCTTTACAAGGTGATCCGCGGCGGTGCGTGGTCGGACGCGCCGAAGCGGGTGACCGTTTATTTCCGCAACTGGGTACGGCCCACCATGCGCCAGCCTAATATCGGTTTCCGTTGCGCCCGGTCGATCAACCCCGACGCCGAGATCGCGCGCCTCATCTCCCAGTTTTCTGGCGTCGTATCAATTTACGCGAGAAACCTCACGACCGGGGCCGAGTACGCCCGCAAGGACTCAGACCAGGTCCGCACCGCAAGCACGATCAAGTTGCCCATTCTAATTGCCGCCGCACAGGCCGTACACGATGGCAAAGCGAGCTGGGACGAACTCATCACGCTCGACAAGGACGAAATCGTGTCCGGCTCAGGAGTCATCCGCGAGTTCACCCCCGGCCAGAAATTCCCGATGCGCGACATCGCCACTCTGATGATCGTCGTCAGTGATAACACCTGCACTAACTTGATGATCGAGCGTCTGAGCGCCGATTATGTGAACGAGGTGATGGATCGCTATGGGTTCGTCAACACGAAGTCGATGCGAAAGATCATGGGCGACGGCAAGAACCTGAAGCCGAACCCCGGCGGGTGGAGCAAGTTCAGCCA
>JANODS010001538.1:0-8724 GCA_031412835.1 Acidobacteriota bacterium
AAGGTGACGATCACCGCGCAGACCCGCTTCATCCCCTCACCAATAGAAAGTACCAGCGCCAGAAAGTATCCATCCCGGCCTCCCGCTGCAGCGCCGCGATGAGTTCGTCGTCCGTGGCGAACGGCTCGCTGGGCATCGTGGGAAAAACTGGAAACGTCGCCCTCTTGCCGTTCCGGCGGGCTAGCAATTTCCACAAAAAACGAGCGACCCCCACCGCCCATCGATCCCGCCCTCCCCAATGCTTGGCCACGAGCCGTGCCTGGTTCGTCGCCATTTGCCGAGTCGCGAATTCGCTCCAAGCTCCCGCCGTGGCGCTCCCCTCATGCACTCCCGTCGCTCCCGGGACGTACCGCCCGCTCAGCCCCGCCTTTCGGCAGCGAACCCCGAAATCGACGTCTTCCAGATAGGTCCCAAACTCCTCGTCGAGATAGCCGATCCGCTCCCGAAGCTCCGTCCTCAGCAGCACCGCGGTAAACGAAGCCATCGCGATCTCTCTGGGTTCGTTCCAGCGCGGTCCATCGACACGCCCGTGCCCCGCCCGCCACGGAAAGCCACCCCGACTCAACAGATCGAACGTTCCATCCAGCAGTCCAGTCGGCCCGTAAAGCTTGCCGGTCGCAAACCACCCTCCCGCCGCCAAGACGGCTTCCAGCCAACCCGCATCCAGCCGCACGTCGTTGTTG
This sequence comes from Acidobacteriota bacterium, assembly GCA_031412835.1. Taxonomy (GTDB): domain Bacteria; phylum Acidobacteriota; class Terriglobia; order Bryobacterales; family Bryobacteraceae. Next base: position 684 of record JANODS010001538.1, read on the forward strand.
ACCACCGCGATATGAGTCGTTTCCGCCGCTCGCCATCCGGCGTTCACCGCCGCCGCGAATCCGCTGTTCTGCGGCAGCCGAATCACGTCCGGCCCCGCATACGGCTCCGTCGACCCGTCATCCACCACCACGATCCGGTCAAACGGAACCGTCTGCTCCCGCAAACTCTCGACGCACTGTCGGGTCAAATCGGCCCTGTTCCACATCGGGATGATGGCGGTGACGCTCACGAGAATCGTTTCTTGACCAGGAACCAAAGGTTATAAAAGCCGTCCCGCCAAGGGTTCAGTTTGATCTCGCCCAAGCGCGACGAATACTGAATTGAAATCTCAACGAATCGCACGCGGGCGCTCTTCAGCGCTTCTATCTTGATCTCTTCGCTGAAGGCCATCCCATCCGAAGTTAGCTTCATGCCTTCAAGGATTGACCGGCGAAAAACCCACATGCCGCTCTGCGAATCGCGAACCCAGCGGAAGTACAGCAAACTCATCGCCACCGAAAGCACGAAGTTGCCGAACTTGTGCTTGAAACTCATCGCCTGGCGGTCGCGCACCGGAAAGCGCGATGCGTTCAGAAAGTCCGCTTCCAAATGCTGGAACGCCTCTAGGAGATATGAGATCGCATCCGGCGGATAGCTATGGTCCCCATCGAGCGTGATGATCACGTCGCCCGTAGCCACCGAGAAGCCCTTTTTGTAGGCGCGACCGTAGCCCCGGACGTGCTCCCGGATCACCCGAGCCCCCAGCGACTCGGCGACGTCCGCCGTCCGGTCCGTGGAGTTGTTGTCGACAACAATAACCTCATCCACAAATTCCGGCATGCGCCGCATTACTTTTTCGATACCCTGCTCTTCGTTGAGACAAGGGATGATGACGGTGATCCGGAGTCCTTTATACAAACTTCGAAGGTATCATGAAGGAATGAAGTTCCTCCCGGCATTCTTTTGCGCACTGACTCTCTGGGCCGCCGATCCGGCCGTTCGTGAGGTCAAGGCGGTCTACTTGCTCCCGATGTCGAGCGGCCTCGACCAGTTCCTCGCCAGTCGGCTCACTAGCGAAGGCGTCGTGCAAGTAGTCACCGATCCGCTGAAAGCCGACGCCGTCCTTACCGACAAGGTCGGGGAAGGCCTCGAGCGCAAGATGCACGAGCTTTTCGATCCCAAACCGGTGCCCGTAAAGGAAGAGAAGAAGGACGAAAAGACCAAGGAAAAAGAGAGCAAAGATCCGGTCAAGGTCGAGGCCGAGAAAATGGCCCGTGCCGGAAATAGTTCCTGGGGCCGCGGTCGGGGCAGCATTTTCCTCGTTCAGCGCTCCACGGGCAACGTAATCTGGTCCACCGTGGGGCAGCCGAAAGATAGCTCAGCCCCCCAGGTCCGGAAAACCGCCGCCAAGATTACCGCCCAGTTGAAGAAGGATCGGACCGAAGCGCCGGCGAAGTAACGTACTTCTCAAACCAGCCGAGAATGTGTTCAACCTTTGCGATGCGGTGGCTAGGAAAAGCTCCCCGGATGCCATGCGGCTCGCGCGGTACCCTTACCAGCACCGTGTCCACTTTCCGAGCCTTCAGCGCGAAATAGAACTCCTCGCTCTGCGCAATCGGCGTCCGCCAATCCTCCTCGCCCGTAATCAGCATGGTTGGCGTCTTCACTTTATCGGCGAAGAATAGCGGCGAATGGTCCATGTAATTCTTTGGGTTCTCCCACGGCAGCGCCTTCATCCAGCGAGCCGTGGTCAGCCCGATGTCCGAAGCCCCGGCCTGCGTGAACCAGTTGATCACCGGATACTGCGAAACCGCCGCCGCGAACCGGTCCGTCTTCGTCACAATCCAGGCCGTCAAAATGCCCCCGCCGCTGCCCCCGGTGACGCACAGTTTCTTCGGGTCGATGTAGCCCTTGGCCACCACCGCGTCCACCCCGGCCATCAGGTCCTGATAGTCATCGCCCGGGTAGTTACCGTGGATAATGTTGGCAAATTCTTCACCATAACCGGTTGAGCCGCGCGGGTTCGTATACAGCACGACGTAGCCCTTCGCCGCGTAGATCTGCATCTGGTGATTGAACTCAATCCCGTACATCGCGTACGGCCCGCCGTGAATATCCAGAATCAGCGGGTACTTCTTTGCCGGGTCAAAACCGGGCGGCTTGATGATCCATCCCTGCACCGTTTTGCCGTCGAAGCTCTTGTACTTGATCTCCTCCACCGCGCCAATCGGATGCGCTGCCAGCAGGCTGCCGTTCGTATCGGTCAACTTCTTCAATCCAGCCGGGCCCAGGACGAAGACCTCCTTAGGCTGTGCCGCGTTCGAACCCGTAATCGCAATGCGGCCGTCACGAGCCACCGTCATCTGCTCGGCATTCGCGTACGCCGTCGCCAGCCGCAGTTTTCCGTCGGTCAACGCCTTGTAGTTGCCATCAATCCCGAACGAATAGACGGCGCTCGTGCCGCCATCCTCCACCACCGCCACCAGTCCGTTGCCGCTCCATTCCGGGGTGCTGATGTTGCGGTCCAGCCCCTGGGCCAACCGCCGGGCGTTGGTCCCGTCCAAATTGGCCACCCACAGTGAAGTGATGTGCGCCGCGTTCCCCTTGTCGACGAAGCCGGTCCAGGCGATCAGCTTGCCGTCCGGCGATACGCTCGGGTTCAACTCGGGACCATTGCCCTTCGTGATCTGCTTCGCCGCGCCCGTCGTGACATTGAAAGCCCAGATATCATCCGGGAAAAGCTCGTGATCCGCATTCCCACTGCGCGCGGCATGCAGGTAGATCTGCTGGCCGTCCGGCGTCCACGACGGCTCGCCCCCGTGGTTGTAGTCCCCCGTTGAAATCCGCCGCGGAGTACCGCCCGTCACCGGCACCACGAATAGCTGCGTAAACCCATTCGGGATCATCCCGGCCCCGCCAATGCCATCCGACCGCCACTTCAGCCGGGTCGCCACCGTTGGCGGCTCTGCCCACTTCGCGCCCTCCGGTGCCTTCGGCATCTTGATGCTCCACTCCGGCGTCCCCGGCACCCGACGCAAGAACGCAAGCTGCGTCCCGTCCGGCGACCAACTCATCGCTGTCGGCGGCGTTTCCAGATCCGTGATCCGCGCCTCCGCCCCCGAATCCATCCAACGAACCCAAAGCTGGGACTGCTTCAAATAGGCCAGCTTCGATCCATCCGGAGACCAGCGCGGCAGCCGCCCGGCGGTGATCGGCCGATGGTCCTTCCCATCGGAAGAAACCATCCACAGCGTGTTCACGAAGCTGTCCGTATACCGGTCCGCCGTTTCCAGCGTGTAGACGATCCGCTGGCCGTCCGGTGAGATTTGAGGAAGGTTTGGAGTCCGCCAGTCGAGTAGCGTCTCCGAGGTCAGGACGAAGGCCAACAGTGAGAGGATCATAGGAGAAAGGATTTCGGACGGGTAAGTTGATCGAAGCCCAGAACGCTCAGGGCCACGCCGCGACCCGAGTCCTTCACGCCGGTCCAGGCCAGCGAGGGAGCAAGGTAATCGCAGCGATTATGTAGGACGGTACCAGTGTCTATCTGGTCGCCGATCCGAAGCGCGGCAGCCTGATCTTTGGTCCAGATACTGGCGGTTAGGCCGTAGGCGCTATCATTCATCAGCCGAATCGCCTCCGCTTCGGAATCGACGGGCATAATGCCCACGACGGGTCCAAACGTCTCCTCCGTCATCACGCGCATCGAGTGGTTGACACCCGTCAGAATCTGCGGAGGCAGGTACGCGCCGCCGGGGTCGGGCATGTTGATGTGCGCCACCGCGCCCTGCGCGATCGCCTCGGCCACTTGGGCTCGCACGAAGTCCGCCGCTGCTGGCCGAACCATCGGACCCAACGTCGTGGCCGCGTCGAAGGGGTTGCCGAGAACGTACTCGTTCGTCAAAGCCACTGCTCGCTCGACGAACGCCGCATAGACCGCTCGGTCCACGTAAATCCGCTCCACGCCGCAGCACGATTGGCCGGAGTTGAACATCGCGCCATCCACCAGATTCTCCACGGCATGAGCCAAGTCCGCGTCGGCCCGGACATAAGCCGGATCCTTCCCGCCTAGCTCCAGCGCCAGCGGAACCCGCGCGGCGGCCTCAATCGCCCGGCCACCGGCCACGGAGCCCGTGAACGAAACGAACCCAATCCGTCGGTCAGCCACCAGCTTCAAGACCTCCGCATGAGAGGCGTGAGCGTACCGAAACACCTCCGGCGGCAGCGCCGCCGCAAACCGTTCGGCCACCAGCGGCGTTTGCGCCGAAGCCTTAAAAAGCACCGCGTTGCCCGCCAATATCGCGGGCACGACGGAGTTCACCGCGCACAAGTACGGGTAGTTCCACGGAGCGATGGTGAACACGATCCCCACCGGCTGCTTCCGAATGAATCCCGCCGCCGCTGGAATGTCCGCCAAGCACCGCGGAGCCAACGAAATCATGTGACGGGCCCGGTCCGCGAAGCCCCGGCGAATCTCGTTCGGCGTGTACCGAATCGGTCGACCCATCTGGGCCGTCAATTCGTGGCCAATCGCCTCCGCCTCGGCTTCGAACTGAGCCACCAATTTTTCGCAGATCGCGATGCGTTCGGCCAAAGGCAGCTTCGGCGGCGGCGATAACAGAGTCTCGAAGTCAGTGGTTAAAGTTCGCTCGGCGTACACCGAACCGTCCACCGGAGAGATCGTGCGCTGCGTCATACCGGCGTCGTGTAAGCCGAAGTGATTCCGCCATCCACCAGAAATTCGGTGCCCGTGACAAAGGACGAATCGTCCGAAGCCAGGAACAGCGCGGCGTTGGCAATCTCCTTCGCCTGGCCAAAACGGCCCATCGGAATGTGCACCAACCGGCGCTGCTTCTTCTCTTCCGTGTTCAAATACTTCATCAGCAACTCGGTCTGCAGCGGACCCGGGCAAAGCGCGTTCACCCGAATGTTCTCGCGGGCGTGGATCGCGGCGAGCTCGCGGGACATCGACAAAACAGCGCCCTTGCTAGCCGTATAGGCAAGCTGCGGCGTCGCCGCACCCAGCAAGGCAACGAACGAAGCGGTGTTGATGATGGACCCGCCACCCGCCCGCCGCAACGCCGGAATGCCGTACTTGCAGCCTAGGAAAACGCCCTTCACGTTCACCGCGAAAGTCAGATCCCAAACCGCCTCGGTCGTGTTCATCGCATCATCATCATCGGCATGAGAGATCCCCGCGTTGTTGAACATCACCGTCAACTTGCCGTATTTGGCTTCCGCCTCGGCCACCATTCGTTCGCAGTCGACCGCCTTCGAAACGTCAGCCTGCACGGCGTGAACCCCGGGGATAGCCGCGACCGCATCGCCATGCAAATCGACGGCGACGACGGAGGCACCTTCCGCCAAAAAGAGCAGCGCGGTCTCTTTCCCAATCCCACTGCCGGCCCCGGTGATCAGGGCCACTTGATTCTTGAGTCTGTCCATGTCTTTAGATCTTCTCAAAGTAACGGCGGCGTTCCCAGTCGGTCACCACGGTGTCGAAGGCCTTCTGTTCGTTGCGGTAGAAATGGGCATAATGCTCCACGACTTCAGCCCCGAGAACTCGCTTCGCAAAGGCGCTTTTTTCGAACAAGTCGGTCGCCTCGCGGAGACTATGGGGCACCCTCGGCAAGGTGCGCGAAGCGTACACATCGCCCAGGAAAACCGCCGGCGGCTCAATGTTGTTCGCGATTCCATCCAACCCCGAAGCCAACGAGGCGGCAAACGCTAGATAAGGGTTGGCGTCCGCCCCCGGAATGCGGCACTCAATCCGTAGACTCGGCCCACTGCCGACTACGCGGAATCCGGCCGTCCGATTGTCCTGGCTCCAGGCGAGCCGTGTCGGAGCCCACGACAGATCCTCGTACCGCTTGTACGAATTCACCGTCGGCGCGTAGAACACCATCATCTCCGGCGCATGCGCAATCCAGCCGCCCAGGAAGTGGCGGAAGATGTCGGAGTGAGTATCTTGAAACTGAGCCAAGCTCAAGTGAATATGGCAGCTCGAACCCGCCTGGCCATGATGCGGCTTGGCCATAAACGTCACGCTGATCCCCGACTGCTCGGCGATCTCTTTCAAGCACTGCTTGAACAGAGTATGGTTATCCGCCATTTCCAGAATCGGGCCGTATCGAACGTTGACCTCGTGCTGGCCCAGGCCCCACTCGCCCTTCGAGTTCTCCACCGGAATGCCCGAATCCCGCAAATGGCGCCGGACTGCCGCGGTGTAAAACTCCTCCCGAGAGCCCTGCAATAGGTTGTAGTCCTCCAGGTACCAACTCAGCGGTTCGAGCTTAGCGTAGTCCTGCTCATGGGCTGCGCGGTAGGTCTGGCGATAGGCGTAATATTCCAGCTCCGATGCCGCCATCGGGCTAAAGCCAGCCGCCTTCGCCACCGCTAGTTGCTTCTTCAAAATCGAACGCGGCGCCACGCTGACATGGTCCAGATCGCAATGGACAAAAACGGTTCGGGGCTGCCACGAGATCAACCGCAGAGTCGTCAGCACCGGCACCATGTGGAAGTCCCCGTAGCCAAGCTCCCAGTTCGCAAACCGATACCCCGGCGTCGGCTGCATCTCGGCGTCCGTCGTCAAAAGGTAGTTGCAGGCGTGCGTTCCGCCAATCGCGACCTCGTCCAGAAAGAAGTTCGCGTCAAAGCGCTTCCCCATCAAACGGCCGTAATGGTCAGTGAACCCCGCGACGACGGTATCGACGCTGCCAGCGTCTACAAGTTGGCGAAGGGCGGGCAAATCGAGATGGGCCATGTTGCTTGTCATCCTATCACTGCGAAGGGATTAAGTAAATCTGCGCGCCAAGCCATCAGATCATAGCGTGAATCCAAACATTGAGATGTTTTAATAAAATTATGTGTCTTTTATTTTCAATAACTTAGAGGAAAAGCTTGTCACTCCTGCCCAGAGTGTGCTAATAATTGTCTCGGAAGTACTGTAGGAGACAAACATGAACATCCGTCCGCTCCACGACCGTATCGTCGTGAAACGCATTGAAGAAAAAGAAACTGTCCTGAATGGAATCATCATCCCGGACAGCGCCAAAGAAAAGCCGCAGGAAGGCGAAGTCGTCGCCGTCGGCAATGGCAAGCGCCTTGATGATGGCAAGATTGCTCCGATGGAGCTCAAGGCTGGCGACCGTATCCTGTTCGGAAAGTATTCCGGCAGTGAGATCAAGGTCGATGGCACCGAATACATGATCATGCGCGAGGATGAAGTCCTCGGCGTGCTCGCGAAGTAAGCACCGGTAGAGGTTATAAATAACATGGCTGCAAAACAGATCGTTTATTCCGAAAATAGCCGCCAGGCCATCCTGCGCGGAGTGAATCAGCTCGCTGATGCTGTGAAAGTGACCCTCGGCCCCAAGGGTCGGAACGTGGTCCTCGAGAAAAAGTTTGGTGGCCCGACCATCACCAAAGACGGCGTGACGGTTGCCAAGGAAATTGAGCTGGCCAACCCGCTCGAGAACATGGGCGCCCAGATGGTTCGTGAAGTCGCTTCGAAGACCTCCGACATCGCCGGCGACGGCACCACCACCGCCACCATCCTCGCCCAGGCTATCTATCGTGAAGGCGTGAAGGCAGTTGCTGCCGGCGCCAACCCGATGGCCCTGAAGCGCGGCATCGAGAAGGCTGTTGAAGTCTGCATCGGCGAAGTCAAGACGATGTCGACCAAGGTCGCCAACGACGAGAAGATCGCTCAGGTCGGCACCATCTCCGCCAACGGCGACGCCACCATCGGCACCATCATCGCGGAAGCGATGAAGAAAGTCGGCAAGGACGGCGTCATCACGGTTGAAGAGTCGAAGACCATGGTCACCGAACTCCAGACCGTCGAAGGCATGCAGTTCGACCGTGGCTACCTCAGCCCCTACTTCGTCACCGACGCCGACCGCATGGAAGTCGTGATGGAAGATCCCTACATTCTCATCTATGAGAAGAAGATCTCCAACATGAAGGACCTGCTGCCCGTACTCGAGCAGGTTGCCCGTGGCGGCCGTCCGCTGCTCATCGTTGCTGAGGAAGTGGAAGGCGAAGCCCTTGCTACCCTCGTCG
>JANODS010001539.1:0-1278 GCA_031412835.1 Acidobacteriota bacterium
GGCCTACGACATCTCGAAGCACGTGCTAGCGAACCTCGAAAAGCTGGGCGTCGATTGTCTCGTGGCCATCGGTGGCGACGACACGTTGAGCTACGCGCAGAAGCTTGATAAGTTGGGCTTCAAAGTTGTGGCTGTGCCGAAGACGATGGACAACGACGTGCGGAACACCGAGTATTGCATCGGCTTTTCGACCGCTATTTCGCGGGCCCACGATGCGATTCAGCGGCAGCGGACGACGGTCGGCTCGCACGAGCGCGTGGGCGTGTTTCGGATTTTCGGGCGGGACGCTGGGTATACCGCGCTCTACACCGCCTACGTGACCTCGATCCGGTGTGGCATTCCAGAACATGCGTTTGACCTGGACAAAATGCTGGAACTCGTGTCTCGGGACAAAAAGGCCAACCCTTCCAACTACGCGCTGGTGGTGCTTTCCGAGGGCGCATCGTGGGTAGGATATCAAGTGCAGGAGTACGGTGAGCCGGACGACTACGGCCATCGCCGCAAGATGAACGTAGGCGAACTCTTCGCCGAGCAGGCCAAGAAGCGGGCGGGCCTGGAAGCGATCGTGAGCGACTTGACCTACGACCTTCGGGGCGGCAGCCCGGACTTCGTTGACAAGATGGTGGCGACCACGTTTGGCAACATGGCGTTCGACGCGATTTTGGAAGGCAAGAGCGGACTGATGGCGGCGATCAACCATGGCTGCTATGCGATGGTGGAGATTCCGGATCCGAAGCTGGGACCGCGGAAGGTGGACGTCGAGACGATGTACAACCTGGACCGTTACCGACCGAACTATAGCAATAAGCAAGGGATTCCGATCTTCTTGACGAAAGCCTAAATGGGTCTGTTCGATCTGTTTTCGAAAAAAAAACCGGAGCTGACGGCGGATCTGCGAGAGCGGATCCGCCGTTCCTTTGAAGAGGCGGCGGCGGACGAGGAGCATTTTCCATCGACGATTGATCCGCGGATTCTGCACGTCCGAGTTTTGGTGGAGACCTTCGGCGATTTGAACGGGAAGCGGGTGCTGGACGCTGGCTGCGGGAAGGGGCGGTTTGCGCGGGCACTTCTCGCCGAGTATCCGGGGGCGAAGTTCTGCGGCATGGATTTGGCTGTGGCGATGCTGCGGCACGTGCAAGAGCCGCTGTGGCCGACGGCAGGGAGTTTGACGCAGTTGCCGTTTCAAACGGCGGCCTTTGACGCGGCCTATGCGACGGAGTCGCTCGAACATGCCGTCGACATTGAGACCGCTGTGGCGGAGCTTTGCCGAGTGGTGAA
>JANODS010001540.1:0-1820 GCA_031412835.1 Acidobacteriota bacterium
CACCGGCCGGCTCATCCTCATCCCCACCCTCAATCCCCCGGCCGCCCAAGCAGCCACGCGTCTCTCTCCCCTCGATGGCCGCAACTTCAACCGCTGCTTCCCCGGCAACCCACAAGGCACCCCCAGCGAGATCCTCGCCCACTTTCTCTCGTCAATTCTCTTCCCGCTCGCCGACGTCGTCATCGACCTCCACACCGGCGGCCGCAGCCTCAACTTCGACCCTAGCGCCCACTCGCACATGGTCGGTAACCCCGCCCAATTCGCCGCCACCGAAGCCTTCCTCACCGACTTCTGTTTCCTCTATACCGACGTCGCCGGCTCCGGCCTCCTCCCCTCGGAAGCCGAACGCCAAGGCAAGCTCGTCATCACCACTGAACTCGGCGGCGGCGAACCCGTCCCCGCCCTCATCCACCGCCTCACCCAGTCCGGCCTCTCGAACGTCCTCCGCCACCTCCGCCTCCTGCAAGGCCCCGTTGCCTATCGCGCCCAACCCGCCCGCTGGGTCCAATCCCTCCACCGCGACGACTACCGCTTCGCCCCCGTATCCGGCCTATTTGAAGCAGTCACCGATCTCGCCGAACCAGTCCTCCCCGGCCAACTCCTCGGCCGCATTCTCGACCTCGAAGACCCCGACCGCCCCCCGGTCGAAATCCTCTCCCCGTCCAAGGGCATCCTCATCGCCAACCGAGCCCCCTCCAGAGTCGCCCAAGGCGATTGCGTCGCCGTCATCGCCCACGAGACCAACCCCTATGCCTAAGATCCTCATCAACGAACTCAAGCAAGAGATCTCCTCGTTCAACCCCTTCCTCTGCCAGTACAAAGACTGGGTAACCCTTTTCGGCCCCGCCGTCCTCTCATTCCACCAAGGCCTCGGCACCGAAGTCGCCGGAGCCCTCGCCGTCTTCGCCCAGCGCCCTGACCTCGAAATCATCGGCGGCTACAGCGCCCGCGCCATCACCTCCGGAGGAACCCTCGCCGACGCGGCTTTCTCCCAACTCGCCGAAGAGTTCCTAGCTGCCGTCCGAGCCAACCCCGACGTCGACGCCATCTACTTCTGCCTCCACGGAGCCTGCGCCGCCCAAACCATCCACGATTGCGAAGGCTACCTCCTGGCCGAAACCCGCAAGCTCGTCGGCGAGCGCATCCCCATCGTAACTTCGCTGGACCTCCACGGCATCCTCACCGACGAAATTCTCACGCATTCCGACGCCGTCGTCCTCTATCACACCTACCCCCACGTCGATTTCTACGAAACCGGCGAGCGCTCCGCCCGCCTCCTCCTCCGCATTCTCAACGGTGAAGTAAGCCCCGTCTCCGTCCGCATCCCCATCCCCGCCCTGGTCCGCGGCTCCGAACTCAAGACCGCCACCGGTCGCTGGGGCGAATGCGTCCGCGCCGCCATCGCCTTCGAGAACGGGCCCCGCGGCCTCTCCGGCGGCATGTTCATCGGCAACCCCTTCACTGACGTTCCCGACCTCCTCTCGAACGTCCTCCTCGTCGCCGACAACGAAGCCCCAATCGACGAAGCCATCAGCATCGCCAACACATTCTGGGCCATGCGAGAGCACCTCCAGCAGCCGCTAACACCCCTAGCCGAAAGCATCATCAAGGCCCAGAACGCGACCGGCCGAGTCGTTCTCGTCGACGCCGCCGACGCCACCAGTTCCGGAGCCTCCGGCGACAGCAACGCCATCCTGAAGGCCCTCCTCGCCGCCAACTTCTCCCGTACTGTCCTCCTCCCCATCGTCGACGCCCCCGCCGTCCAGGCAGCCATCGCGGCCGGCCTCGGAACCACGATCACCGTCATGCTAGGAGGCACC
>JANODS010001541.1:0-4823 GCA_031412835.1 Acidobacteriota bacterium
CGCCATCGATTTCGACGCCCTCGAAGCCGCCGTCTCCCCCCGCACCCGCTTCCTGATGTTCACCTCGCCCTCCAACCCCCTCGGTTGGGTCGCGACCCTCGAAGACCAACAGCGCCTCCTCGATTTCACCCGCCGCCACGGCCTCTGGCTCCTCGCCGACGAGGTCTATGAACGCCTCACTTACGGCCCCGCCAACATCGAACCGTCCATTCTCCGCCTCGCCACCCGCGACGACGCGGTCCTGGTTGCCCAGTCGTTCTCCAAGTCGTACTGCATGACCGGCTGGCGTCTCGGCTGGCTCATCGGCCGCGCCGACCTCATCGCCAAGGCCACCCAGCTCAACGAGTTCATCGTCTCCTGTACCCCGCCCTTCGTCCAGAAGACCGGCGAGATCGCCCTTCGCGATGGCGAACCGTTCATCGCCGAACTCCTCACCATGCTCCGTGCCAACCGCGATTTCTGCACCGCCGAACTCCGCTCCATGCCCGGCGTAACCGTCCCCGAACCCGACGGCGCTTTCTACCTCTTCCCTCAAATCCAAGGCCTTAACGACTCCTTCGATTTCTGCAAACGCCTCCTGCTGCAAACCAAGGTCGGCCTCGCCCCCGGCGTCGCCTTTGGCAACGGCGGCGAAGGCTCTGTTCGCCTCTGCTACGCCGTCGAAAAGCCCATCCTGGCCTCTGCTCTTGGCCTCCTTCGGGAGTTCCTCAAGAACAATTAACGCCGATGGCCATCAAGACCCTCCTCGATAAGCTCGCGCCTTTCTTTGACGCCGACACCCGGAATGCCGGCTGGGAATACGTCAGCGCCCAACGCATCAAAATCCGCCAGGGCAGTAAATTCGCCGTCAAAGCCATCGCCCTCGGGACGCAGGAATATCGCGTCACCGTCCGCGTCGACGGCGGCGACGTCTACTTCTACTGCGGCTGCGAAACCTTCCGCAAAAAAGGCCCCTGCAAACACCTCTGGGCCACCGCCGTCGACGCCGAACGCCTCGGCTATCTCACCGACATCCGCTGGACCAGCCTCGAACTCAATCTCAACATCGCCCAAGGCCCCGACGACCTCCCCGGCGAAGCCGCCCTCCCCAACTGGCGTCTTTACCTCCGCGACATCGACGCCAAGGCCGGCGTCACCCCCCAGCGCCGCATCGAACCCCGCCCCGAAGACGAGCAAATCCTCTACTTCGTCGACCCCCTCGATACCCTCCGCAACGGTCGCGCCATCTCTCTCCAGATCCTCGCCCGGACCCCTAATCAGAAGGGCGGCGGCTGGAATCGAACCTACCCCCTTCGCCTCTCCCTCGAACAACTCCAGGAGATGCCCGACCCCTCCGAGGACCGCGAAATCCTCCTCGCCCTCGCCGGCTCCCGCGGCGTCCAATCTACTTACGCCACCTACCCCGCCGAAGAGATTTACACAAACTACGAGCTCTCCCCCGCCCTCGGCCTCCGCCTCCTCCCCCTCCTCTGCGGCTCTGGCCGCTGCTTTCTCAAAAGCCCCAACTCCGAAGAGCGCTCCCTCACCCAACCCCTCACCTGGGACCCTGACCCCTTCGGCTTCCGCCTTCTCTGGCAGCAGGGCGGCGACGGCAGTTGGCAGATCTCCGCCGAGTTCTTCCGCGACGATGAAATGCTCGCCCTCGATGGCTCCACCCTCATCGTCGCCGGTTCGTTTCTGCTTCGCCGCCGCGCCATAGGGCCTCTCCGCGCCGCCCACTCCATCCCCTGGATCCAGTTCTTTCGCTCCCAAGGCCAGATCTCCGTCGGTGCCAACGAAATCGACGACTTCCTCCGCGAGTCCATCAAGCGCCTGCCAGACGAGGTCCTCCACCTCCCCCTCGCCCACCGCTACGAACGCGTCGACGGCACCCCCCATCCCGCCATCAAGCTCCGACAAGCCCAGCGCCGCGCCGATCAGGACCCCTTTACCGGCCGCCCCGAATTCCAGTACGCCCCGGGCCTCGTGGCCTCCGCTGAAGCCAAGTCCGACGCCCTCTTCCACCCCTCCGAACGCAAAATCGTCCGCCGCGATCTGGCAGCCGAAGCGGCTTTACTCGCCATTCTCCCGGAAGCTGGCTTCCGCCCCGTGCAGTACGTTGGCGTCGAAGGCCAGTCCTGGGACATCGCTCCCAGCAAGCTCCTCCCCGCGCTTCGCAAGCTCTTCCAGGCCGGCTGGTATATCGAGCTCCAAGGCCTTCCCATGCGCTCCGCCACCCGCATGAACGCCACCGTCTCCACCGGCATCGATTGGTTCGAACTCACGGGAGAAGTGCACTTCGACGATTTCTCCGTGCCCCTCCCCCAGCTCCTCAAAGCCATGAGCCAGGGCGAGACCATGTTCAAGCTTGAGGATGGCAGCATCGCCATCCTCGAAGAAGCCCAACTCAATCGCCTGCGCGGGCTCCTGCACCTCGCCGAACTCGAAAAGGGCCAAGTCCGCTTCAAGCGGAACCAGGTCGCCCTTCTCGACGCGCTCCTGCTCGCGCAGCCCGACATCAAGGCCGACGAGACCCTGAACCACGCCCGGCGCGAACTGCAAAACTTCCGCGGCATCGCCGCCGCCCCGCAGCCCCCGGGCTTCGTCGGCACCCTCCGCGACTACCAACTCGAAGGGCTTGCCTGGCTGCTCTTTCTCAACAAATTCCGCTTCGGCGGCTGTCTCGCGGACGACATGGGCGTCGGCAAAACGGCTCAGGTTCTAGCTCTACTCGAAATGCGCCGCACCGCCCGCGCCGCTGGCGAAGCCATTCCCCCGTCGCTCGTCGTTGCTCCCCGCTCGCTTATCTTCAATTGGCAACGCGAAGCCGCTCGCTTCACCCCCGAGCTTCGGACGCTCGACTTCACCGGCCTCGCCCGCTCCCTCGACGATATCGAGCAATACGACGTCATCTTCACGACTTACGGGACGCTCCGCCGGGACATCCCGACCCTCCAGGAAATCACCTTCGATTACGCCATCCTCGACGAAGCCCAGGCCATCAAAAACTTCGGCTCGTCGTCCGCCAAAGCCGCTCGGCTCATCAAGGCCAACAACCGACTCACGATGACCGGCACCCCGGTCGAGAACCTCCTCGGCGAACTCTGGAGCCTCTTCGAATTCCTCAACCCCGGCATGCTCGGCCATGCTTCGGTGCTCAAACTCTCCGGGGCCGGCTCCCGCACGGTCGCGCCCGAAACCCGCGACCTCCTCGCCGCCGGTCTCCGCCCGTTCCTCCTCCGCCGCACGAAGGAGCAGGTGGCCAAAGAGCTCCCGGCTAAGATCGAGCAGACTCTCTTCTGCGAGCTCGACGTCGACGAGCGCAAGCTTTACAACGAGCTCCGCGACCATTACCGCGCTTCGCTTCTCTCCGGCACGTCCCGCACTTGGAACAAGCGCAAGCTCCAGGTGCTCGAAGCCCTGCTCCGACTCCGCCAGGCCTCCTGCCATCCGGGACTCATTGACAAGAAGCGGGCCGGTGCCTCCAGCGCGAAGCTCGATACGTTGCTCAGCCAGCTTGACGAGGTCTTGCAGGAAGGCCACAAGGCGCTGATCTTCTCCCAGTTCACTTCGTTGCTGGCGTTGGTCCGTACGCAGCTTGATGCTCAGGGCCTGACCTACGAGTATCTCGACGGCAAAACGAAGGACCGTCAAGCCCCCGTCGAGCGCTTTCAGACCGACCCCGAATGCAAGCTTTTCTTGATCAGCCTGAAGGCGGGCGGAGTTGGCTTGAATCTAACCGCGGCCGACTACGTCTTCCTCCTCGACCCCTGGTGGAACCCCGCCGTCGAGGCGCAGGCTATCGACCGGACTCACCGCATCGGCCAGGATAAGCCCGTCTTCGCTTACCGTCTCATCGCCAAGGACACGGTGGAAGAGCGCGTTCTGGAGCTCCAGAATTCGAAGCGAGAACTCGCTACCGCCATCCTCAGCGAAGACAACGCCCTCGTCTCCAAGCTCCAGCCCGAAGATCTCGCGCTACTGCTTTCTTAAACTTCGGTAAACTTTCGGGATGCAGCTTTCCCGCCGCGAACTTCTCTCCGCCGCCGCCCTTCCCTGGGCCCCCAATCGTCCTAAAATCGCCGCGATCATCACAGAGTACCGCAAACACTCCCACGGCCAACACATCGTCGACCGCTTCCTCGAAGGCTACGGCTGGGACGGCGAACACCACCATCCCGCCATGGACCTCGTCTCCCTCTACGTCGACCAGCGTCCCAACGGTGACCTTACCCCCGACCGTGCCGGGCGCTTCCCCGGCATGAAGGTCTACCCCACCATCGCCGAAGCCCTCACCGTCGGCACCTCCAAGCTCGCCGTCGATGGCGTCATGCTCGTCGGTGAACATGGCCGTTACCCCCGCAACGAAAAGGGCCAAACCAAGTACCCCCGCTACGAGTTCTTCAAAGAAATCGTCAAGGTCTTCGAAGCCAGCAACCGCGTCGTCCCCGTCTTTAATGACAAGCACCTATCCTGGAACTGGGACTGGGCCAAGGAGATGTACGACACCTCCCGCCGCATGAAGTTCCCCCTCATGGCCGGCTCCAGCCTCCCCGTCACCTGGCGCACACCGTCCCTCGAATTCCCCACCGGCGCCCGCGTCGAAGAGGCCATGTGCGTCTGCTACGGCGGCGTCGATAGCTACGATTTTCATGGCCTCGAAACCACCCAAGGGATGGTCGAACGCCGCAAGGGCGGCGAGTCCGGCGTCGAGTGGGTACAGGCCTATCGCGGCGACGAGTTCTGGGCCGCCTACAAGGACAAAGTCTGGCCCACCGACCTCGTCGAAGCCGCCCTCTGCCGCAGCCATACGCTGGTCCCCGCGCGCGAAGGCTTTAACAACG
>JANODS010001542.1:0-11899 GCA_031412835.1 Acidobacteriota bacterium
ACCTCGTGTCCGGGAACGCGTGGATACTGGATACCGGGGAATAGACCGTCCTTCGTCAGCACGTCGCTGTGGCAAATCCCGCAAGCCTCTACCCTAAGCCTCACTTCACCCGCGCCTGGGGTTGGGATCTCGCGTTCGACGATCTGGAAATCGGCTCCGGGTCCGTTGATTTGGGCAACCTTCATCGTGGTCACTCCGATAGCTGTTGCTGTCATATGTTTCTCCTTAAAGGGTCTTTCCATGCACTGTCGCGGCGGGCACAGTGATCTCGACTATGCCCTGATCAATGCGCTGGTGATTGGCATTGACCAGTTCGATGAGGATCTTGTGAGGTCCGGCGGGAAGGCCGTTGATGATAATGGGGACGCCGCTTGCGTCGGCCCAATGCCAGGGGGCGTCGTCAACCGTCACGTGGATGTGGCCAACCTGGGGCGATACTCCGAGTGCTCCTTGTCCGAACACGGGGAGAATTCGCAGATTCTCAGCGCGATACGGAAGAAACACAACTCCCCGAGAAAGTGGCTCCGGCAGCGGCAGATCAATGATGATCTTTGCCGCAGAGCCGTTTTGGGGTGAAGTAACCCTCTTCGGGCCTGCTCGCGTGGCAGGCACCGTGAAGGTGACGCTGGCCTCATCGAGCAACTGGTGATTGGCGGTTTCCAGTTGTAACAACACTTTGTGTTGTCCGGGACTGAAACCATTGAGGATCACTGGCTCCCCGCTCGCATCGACCCACACCCATGAGGAGTCATCGACGGAGACGTGGACATGTCCGACTCGGGGAGATACAGCGAGAGAGGCAGCACCGAATACCGGGACCAAGTGGAGATTCTCGACACGATACTGAATCACTACACGGCCTTGCGACAACGGGCCGGCCAGAGGTGGATCGACGATGATCTTTGCAGGCGCCTCATTCTCAACCGCTTCAACGGCCACTGCTCCGCGTATCTGCCTAGCTGTTTGAGCGGAGGCAGGTTCGGCGGCAACATACGCGCCGAGAAGGGCAACCTGCAAGAACGACCATCGGCTTAGGGTTGTTTGGTTTGACATTGTAATTCCATCTCCTGATGCTGGCGGCATGCGCCTTCAGGCGATCTGCGCCGCCATGCTTTGCTCCGACGTCCCCGGCGCGATCACGTTGTACTGCACGTCGATGTTGCCGCTGGTAACCAATGAGTACGGGCAGATTTTGCTGGCGGCGTCTACCAGGGAGCGGGCGGTCTCTACGTCGACGTTTGGCAAAGTGACGTTCAGGCGTGCGCCAAGACGATGGGCACCTTGAATGAGACCGAGATCCACCTCGGCATCGACCACGATGTCGTTTGGAATCGGAATTCGCTTCTTTGCGCCGATCAGCTTGATGGCGGAGAGGAAGCATGCCGACCATCCGGCGGCGAGCAATTGCTCCGGATTGGTGCCGTCGCCTGGGCCGCCAGGGTTGGACAGTTGGACAACCAAGCGGCCGTCTGAAGTGCGGGAAGACCCGCCTTCCCGTCCGCCGGTCGTGTGCGCTTGGGCGGTGTAGAGTACCTTTTCCAATTTGTTCATAACAATCTCCTTTTCGATAAGAAACCAAAGTTTCTAATGCGATTAAGCCAGACGCGTTCGGCCGGAACAATTGGACGAAGGTATCGGCGATACTTTGGTATCGGTTAGTGAAGAATCCAAGCGGTTTGCCAATCTGGCGGCAGAAGCGATGGTGATTGATCTCCAGGCATTGACCGCGAGAAGGGTTGTCGCGTTTGTCGACTCCAACTCGTTGAGCCAATCGTCTGCTGATTGTTCCGCTTGTTCTGGGCCATAAAGCTCCGCTACCGCCGTCATGAAGGCCGAGAGCTCGCGCTTCGCCATCGGGATCAAATCTGTCGTCTGTTCAAACATGGCTTTTCATTGCGATTGAGCCAGAGCGAGCGGAAGGAATCAATTGGACGAAAGTATCTAAAACGAGGTTGGCGTCACGGCTGATAGGCCTCCCAGCGACACTCCGGTGATGGGTCGATCCCCTATTCGGGTTATCCGTGAACCTTCTAAGAGCGTTATTAGAAAACACCTAGATATCGGATTTTATTAGCGAGAGCTTTCATTCAGACTAAGGGAGAACTGATTTCAATTGAAGGATGCACCATGAACTTAGCCTATGCGCCTCATTTCACGCCGCATGTATTGCCTGCGTTGGAAGCCAAGCCGGTTGTCTTCATTGTGGATGGCGACCTCGCCGTCCGCGAGGATCTGTCACGGCTGCTGTTGAGCGAAGGACTTCAGCCGGAGACATTCGCCTCGGCGGATGGCTTCCTGGCGCGCTCGCGACCGAAGGTACCGCACTGCCTAATTCTAGAAGTATCACTCCCGGGGCTTAACGGCCTCGAGTTGCAGGAGCGCATAGCGAAGGACCGATCCGCTGTGCCGATCATTTTCATCGCAGGTCATAGCGATGTGCCCATCGCTGTCCGGGCAATGAAGGCCGGGGCTTTTGAGTTTCTGACGAAGCCATTTACTAGCACCGTATTACTGAGCGCGGTCGGGCAAGCGATTGAGCGCAGCCGCGAGGTATTGAAGCGAGAAAGAGATCGGAGTGAACTACGCGAAGCATATGCAACCTTGTCGGTACGGGAGCGCGAGGTTATGGGGCTTGTTGTTTCAGGAATGCTGAATAAGCAGGTGGGCGGTGAACTCGGGATCAGCGAGGTCACGGTGAAAGCGCATCGAGGCCGCGTGATGGAGAAGATGAAAGCCGATTCGCTTGCCGGTTTGGTGAAAATGGCCTCTCGGATCGACCTCGTCACTTTGCAGTAGGGGGCGACGCGCGTTTCAATCGGGTCTTGGCGACTCGAAGAATCGCTCGTGGATTTGAGCGGTGGCGGTGCGGTCGATCAGCAGGCTCAGCAACTCGGGCCGACTGTAATGGCCACGTGAGTCCATCAGTTGTTTGCGCTTGTCGATTAGTTTGAAGTCCAGGTCTGCAATAACGACGCCTTCGCCTGACCTGATAGGTTCGCCGATCAGACTCCCGTCGGGTGCCACGATCGCCGTGAAGCATCCGCCCGATATCGGGCCGATGCTGCCGCCAGTGTCCTTCACGATTTGCGCCTGTTGATCTGGATCCAGCCAGGCTGTGGCGCATACGACGAAACATGCCGATTCCAGGGCGTGTTGCCGCACGTTGATTTGCGTCTGTTCCGAAAACAGCGGGCCAAAGATCGAACCCGGATACATAGCGGAGTGGATCTGCTCGCCATCCGCCATCAGAGCGTAACGGGCCAGGGGGTTGTAATGTTCCCAGCAGGCCAATTGACCAATCCTCCCAACCTTGCTGTCGACCGCGCGAAGACCCGATCCATCGCCCTGCCCCCACACCATTCGCTCGTGGTAGGTAGGTGTGATTTTGCGGCGCCGCTGAACCAGGGTCCCGTCCGCATCGAAGAGAAGCTGCGTGTTGTAGAGTGTTCCGCCATCCCGCTCGTTGACGCCGATAGAAACGACAACGCCTGCCTGTTTGCATGCTTCGGCTATGGCATCAGTGGCGGGGGATGGTACGGTAACAGCTTGATCGAGCAGTCGCAGGTGCTCGCCGCCGGCGATGATTTGATAGGCGGATTGTACGAACGAAAAGTAGGGATAATACGGCACCACCGTTTCCGGAAATGTGGCGAACTGTACTCCTTGCTGGCCTAATTCGAGAATTAAGCGAACCACTTTTTCGATGGTCCCTTCCCGGCTGTACAGAACGGGACTTAGTTGGACTGCCGCGGCTTTTACGGTCTTCATTGTGTTCTCCCGATTCCATTAAAAACAGAGCTGCCGAGCGGTGTCTATGAGACCAAGGTATTGACCGAGCTGGGAGAAGGATCCCTTTCAGGCTAAAACGTCAGGCGTTTTTGAAGCGTTGCGGAAAGCTACGTTTGCGGGCACGACTAGTGCAATTTCCGTGCCAGCGGAAGCGCTACTGAAAACACTAAGTTGCCCGCCGATTCTTTCGGCGCGCTCACGCATTCCGATCAGCCCCCAATGCCCTTCACGTCCCAGTTCCAGAATCTTTGGATCGATCCCTCCGCCATCGTCGCGGACAAACAGACGAAAGGTATCATTTGCAAAGTTCATTTCCACTTCGATGTTTTTCGCGTGCGCGTGGCGGAAGGCGTTGAGGAGCGCTTCACGACCGATTCGATACACCTCATCCTGGAGTAGCGGATGCAGTTCGCGGCGACGCCCCTCCACGATCAGTTGGAAATTCGCCGGATTGCCCCCGCCCACCTCCTCTTTGATTTGCGACAGGGCAGCGTCAAGCGGCACTGTGCACGACCCGGAGGTTCGCAGACCCCGGACCGTGTTGCGCCCTTCTTCAATCACTTGTTGCATCAGCTGTAGCGTTCGGGTAATCAGAGGCCCTGATTTCGAACCGTCGGGTAAAAGCTCGGAAGCAACCTGCAGTTGCATGGAAGCACTCAAGAAGCCCTGCAGGAGGGTATCGTGTAGCTCTTGTGCGATGCGCGTTCGCTCCGACAGACGCTCTTCAAACCGCATGTTCATAGCGGCCCGGATGCGGCCCAGCCGGTAACGGTATCCAGCGAACAGCAGCAGCACAACGAGAGAGACTACAAAGCCGCGGAACCACCACGTTTGCCAGAACAGGGGCTGGACGGTAAAGGGTATGCTCGCCTCGGCTCCATTCCAAAGGCCTTCGCCGTTGCTGGCGATCAGACGGAATTTGTAACTGCCAGGGGCGAGATTCGTATAGTCTGCCTCCCGTGTCGCGGATGGCTGACTCCAGTCCGAATCGTACTCGTCAAGCCGGTACCGATATCGAACTCGCTCTGGAAAGGTCAGGCTGACTCCAATGAAATGAAAGACGATGCGGCGGCGGTCAGCCGAGTAGATCGCGGCGGGTCCAACTCCAAGCGGAACCCCATCGACTCCTACGGACTCAATCGTAACTGATGCCGGTGGAAGGCTGGCGGCGCGGGCGGGATCGACGACGGCAATTCCCCCGCGGAGCGAGAACCAAATTCTGCCGGACTGATCCCGATGGACCGAGTGATCCCTTGTAATGGCCTGGGTGGAGGGCAGTCCATCTTCTTGCCCGAATTCACGAACGGTGACTGGTGCTGTCGATATCCCGGTCAGGCGCAAGAGGCGACGATCGGATGCTATCCAAATTTGGCCGTCGTTGTCGGCCGCGACACCAAGAATTTCGCGTTGAATGATTTTAGTCGCATACCTTTCGATTCCGGCTCCTGCGCCAGTCAAGTAGAAAAGGCCCGCCTTCGCAGCGATCCACAGGACGCCGTTCTTATCTGCCGCCAATGAGTTCACGCGACCAGGCGGCAGACCTTCGAGACCTCCGTAGACCTTCCAGGCACCACCGCGATAGGCCTGCAGTCCTCCGGTTGTTCCGATCCAAACCGTGCCATCCGGCGTTTCGAGAATGGTCGTGATCGCATCACCGCTCAGCCCGTTTGCCGATGTGAACGTTTCAATTCGGCCGCCCTTATCGATTCTGCTTACCGCCCCGCTAAGTGTTCCGGCCCAGACAGTTCCCGCGCGGGTGCAGTGCACCGCGTATACTCCGCCAGGGGCCAGGCCCTCAGTAGCCGTGAATGTCTGGCTGGATTGACGGCCCTTCTCGTGTCGTAGGCGCGTGAGTCCTCCGAGCCGGCGACCCAACCACAACTCTCCGGGACAGCCTGAAATCGAATAAATTACGTCGCCTTTCAAACTGGCTTCAGAAACGGCATGTCGTGCCGGTCCTTGGACCCAGCTCAGCCCTCCAGAACTGTGGGCGACCCAGGTTCGTCCTTCTTCGTCGACGTATACAGAACCGCCTTCCACACTTGGATAACTCAGAAATGGCGAATCACTGAGCTGGACAAGTCCTTTGGTTCCTCCGAGCCACAGGTTGCCTTCACGGTCCTCGAAGATGGCATGCACGGCGCCGGTGCCAATATTTGGACTCAATGTAGCAACGGTTCCCTTTGGGTCCAGACGCATCACCCCGGACGGAGTTGACACCCAAAGGTTGCGGTCATGATCGCGCGCCAGCGCTAGTATCTGGCTTCGTGCAAGGGTGGGGGGGATGCCGCTCTGAGTGACGGTGTTGCCGTCCCAGCGTGCCAGTCCCGCATCTGTGCCTATCCATAAATCCTGCCCTTCACCGGCGATCAATACGTTGACTTTCTGATCCGGCAGCCCGCTGAGCGGCAAGTGGCTGTTTCCGCGCAGCATGATTAGGCCCAGGTCTCGCCTGCCCGCGAAAATAGTTCCGTCGGCCGTCTGCGCAAGCGAGATCGCGAGCCCACCCAGCTTTCGCGACACCACATTCCGGGAGTAGCTGGGCCCGATGTACTTCGCGAGGGATTCAATCTCAGCGACCAGTACATGCCCGTTGCGATCACGCGTCATGGCGGTGACGCCCGGCGTATCAAACTGCAGCGGATACGCCTGCTTGAAAATTCCCTCTTGATAACGTAGTAAGTGAGGGCTCTCCATGCGCACCCAGAGGACACCTTCAGAGTCGACCAGCAGGCCGAGGATATGCCCTGCAGGAAGTGAGGGCGTGTTGGCGTGATCGAATAGGCGAAAGCTGGATCCATCGAATCGAACGAGTCCGTTTTCCGCGCCCACCCAGAGATAGCCGTCGTTCGTCTGTGCGATCGCGTTTACGCCAACCGCGGGGAAGGAAGTGCTGGTGCTCCAACGGGTGAGTGAGTACTGGCTAAGGCTTCGGTTGGGATCGAGGGCTGACGCGGTGTGAGACCAGAACGCTAAGTAAACGCCCAACAGCAACGCCAGACGGCACTCACGGGAAGTACGTGAACCGCTCAATCACCACCTCCATAGGGCGCTGCAACTTTATCTGCGCTTTACGGTAAATGTAGAACGCGACTCGCATCGACTCGATGCCTGGTGATGGAATGCCGGATGTAAAAACATGCTCGGCGACGGTTGTCGAACCGCGCCTGGTTCGGAATGCGGCGCGGTCGTGCTGCCACTCGAGCGAGAATGTCAAAACACCGCCAGGCACGTTGAAGCGGTGAACGTTGGCGGCTGTATAGTATGGCTGTACGACGAATTGAGCGTTCTTCTTGGAATCGCTGCCCCAGCGACTGACCTCCATATTCATCTCGCGATTGTGCTGGGCTCCGCTCGCATAATCGAAAGTGAACATGCTGAGGACGGCAGCCGGTTCGAGCCCCTCAAGCCCGCGCACGACGAACTCGTAGGTGCCGTATCCGAGATTCCGAACCATGCTGGTCTCGGCGCAGCTCCAGTCCTTGTCGGTCTTGGAAATGTGAAGGTGCATGGCACCATTCTCGTCCACACGAATATTCGATGGATCGTATGTGTTTTCGCCGCCTCGACCACTCGGCGCATCTCGAAGGCGCCACTGGTATCCGCTGAACTGGATGATGGAGGATGGCGGTCGCGCAGCGCCCGGCACCATCGCGACCGCCAGAACTTTGCCGCCGGGTTCTGGAAGCGAATCCACTGATACTTCTGGCTTATAGCCCTCGCTCACTAACAGCGCGGCATAGTGAGAGCCGAGGTGCGTCGCGTTAGTCCACTTCATATTGGGACGTAATGCAGTTAGTGGTTGATCTATCAGCGGCTGCACCCACCACTTCCCGGTCTTCGCGTACAGTACGATCGACTGGCCTGCCACCCCTCCCTCTACGCGGCCCTCGATGATGTCGTGCCTCGAAGAGCCAGCCGCATCGGCCTGGGGAATTCGCGTGAACTGGATGGAAGGAGATTTGCTGTTCTCGGGACGGCCGCACGCTCCCAAGAAGAGCAGAGGCATCGCAACAACGGCCGCTCGGCGGTCGATGGGTTTACGCGCGAAGGTGCGAAGATCAGATGGTTCCATGAACTCCCTTTCGGGTCAGTCGAATTCCACTGAATTTCAGTATCCTATGACAGACCTGAATCGAGATAACCCAAAAGAGTTATCGAATGATCCCACAGTATGGGGTTTTGTTTCAAACCCATCGCCTCTACACTGAGAATGTTAGCTCCGGCCTACCGGAGCCGAAAGGAGGCAGAACCCTGCGTCAGCAATTCGCGGCCTTTCCCGGTGGCCGTCCCGGGATGGCCCTGGTGCTTCTCAGACTTGCCTTAGGAATTACAGCAATCACAGAGAGCCTCATCTATTTTTCTCAAGCCGTAAGAATCGAGTCGCTTTGTTTCGGCGCTTTTCTTGTCGCTGCGGGCGGCTTCGTTTCGATTGGTCTGTTGACCTCTTATGCCGCGACGGCTTTGGCCATCGCAACGGCCTTCCGTTATTTTCTGGACCTGTCACCGCCTCTTGCCGTTCCCCAAAGCGGCGTGCTCATGGGCGTATTGTTCATTGCCATGGCCACGGCCGTGGCGCTGCTTGGCCCGGGGCTGTTCTCGATGGACTTTCGTCTCTTTGGGCATCGCGAGATTGTTATTCCGAGACGGGGCCAAGAATGATGCCGCTATATTCTGGCAACAGAAGGCTTTATGCTGAAAGCTCAGTGCTACTAGCGGCACGAGGGCGAGCAATTGGAGGTGGCAGTTGGTATCCCAAGATTCCATTACGGTTATGAGTATCGATGACCACCCCTTGTTGCGTGAAGGCATTGCGACAATCATCAACAACCAGCCGGACATGACCCTTATTTCGTCTGTCGCTACGGGCGCAGAGGGAATCAAGAGCTTTCAGGAGCTTCGGCCCAACGTGGCGCTAGTGGATCTGCGACTGCCGGACCTGAGCGGAATCGAAGTCATCATTGCGATTCGCGCGAAGAATCCTGGTGCGCGTTTGATTATGCTGACCACCTTTGAGGGGGATACCGAGATCCAGCGGGCGTTGAAGGCAGGCGCGTCGGGATACCTGCTTAAGAACATGCCGGCCAAGCAGATTGTGGATACTATCCGAACGGTACATGGAGGGAAGAGAGTCATCCCACCCCAGATCGCTTTGCAGATTGCGGAGCATCTCGGCGAAGAGTCGCTGAGCCAGCGCGAACTGGAGGTGTTGCGACACGTCGCGGAAGGTAACCGAAATCGAGACATTGCCGAGTTGCTCTTCATCTCCGAGGAAACGGTAAAGGTCCACATGAAGCATGTCATGGAGAAACTTGGGGCAAGCGATCGTACGCAAGCTGTTGCGATTGCCGTAAGACGCGGAATGATCCAGCTCTAGGTGAGCTCTTGATCGTGTCGAAAGTGTCAGCTGCGGCGAGGATTTCGGCGGGGGAGGAGGAGGAGATAACGCGCGACATGCCGGCGGTGGCCGAGATGAGCATCGCGGGCTTGAGACCCTTGCCGCTGACGTCGCCGACGAGGACGACGCGGGCTCCGTCCGGTCGCTCCAGGATTTGGGAGAAATCGCCGCCGACTTCCGAGGCCGGTAGTTAGACGGGTTCGACGCGGTAGATGTCTCCGGCGGAGGGCAGGGAGGTGAGCAAGCGCGACTAGACTTTGGCGGCGGAGGCGAGTTAGCCGCTGAGGAGCTGGCGCTTGCGCAGGAGTTGGGCAGAGCGCTGATTTAGCAAAAGTGTGACGGCAAAGGTCAACAAGAGTCCAATCACGCAGCGCAGTAAGAGCCCTTGGATATAGAATGCGTCGTTTGGTACGAAGAATGCGACGCCGTAGGTGGCGAGGGTACCCGTGAAATACAGCACAATCACTAGGTGGATGGCCGACTTTTCATCCAGCCTAGGCGAGCTTCGCCATCCTAGCCGGTAATATCGGAAAATCATGCATAACTGAATCATCAAGACTTTCGCGTAGATGATGAGGGGAGACAGATCCGCCCCCGCGGTGATGATCGCCCCACTGCCGACCAGAAACCCCGATGCAGAAGGCAACGGAGAGCCAGAGTGATATTGTCATTCGGCGGGCGAATAGCGACCTCATCCAGCCGAGCCAGCCCACCCAGATACCGACGCCGCGAAGAGCAATCCCCCAAACCGCCGCGATGCTCCACACTAAGCCAAGGAAATTCGGTCATATCTGGATGGCTCGAAAGCTGTTGGAGGAGCCGAATTGCTACGACGGCTTCCCTCCCGGATGGCGCGACGGGGATTGACCTTGGTACGGTAGACCGGGCCCCCCATTGTCCGCGATCGGTTCTCCCAGAAGAGGCCGTCCAGCGGTTGGGCGGTTGCTTCCGGCATGGGGACGGTGGGCCAAGCCGAATCGTTGAACGCGGGATCGACCCAGCGGGGGGCTGGTTGAAAGAGGCTTTTGACCTCGACGGGTTGGGCGCTAGCGACGGCGAGTAAGATGATCGACAGCAGCGTTTTCATTGGACCCTCGTGATAGTGACGACGTTGTTCTGGTGGGCTTCGAGAGCCGGCCTGGATCGCGATAAACTGACGCTATGACGTTCGCGATTAGTGACGCGTACCTGCCGGCGACCTTGACGGTTCCTCCGATGACGGATGAGGAGTTCGTAGCTTTCTGCGCGAAACATCCTGATCTGAATTTTGAAATGTCCGCGGAAGGGGAGCTGATCGTGATGGCGCCAACGAATTCTGATACCGGTGCGTGCAACTCGGAGGCCGTTGGGATTCTTCGCAATTGGGCCAGGAAAGATCGCCGGGGTTTGGTCTGCGATTCCTCGACCGGCTTTGTTCTGCCCAACGGTGCTCGCCGTTCTCCCAATGCGTCGTGGACGCTGAAGTCGAGGGTCGAAGAATTGGGATCCCGTAAGCGCGGATCCTTCTGGAATCTTTGCCCCGACTTCGTGATTGAGGTCCGTTCCGAGAGTGATCGGTTGAAGGCGCTGCAACGGAAGATGGCCGAGTACCTGTCGCAAGGGGCGCAATTGGGCTGGCTGATTGATCCACCCAACCGATCGGTGACGATCTACCGCCCGAACAGTGAAGTTGAAACGCGCAGTGGTATCACGCAAATTGAGGGAGAGGGCCCGCTGGAGGGTTTTGTGCTGAACTTGACCTATGTTTGGGACCCGTTTGCGGATTAGTATTTCGTTCGCTGGATGGTGACGACGGTGATGCCGTCGTTCTGGCCCCAGGCTTGGGCGGCTTCGGCGATGGCTTGGGCGGAGAAGGTGCTGATTTCCTGGGTTCGGTGGAAGCCGAAGAGTTCTCGTCGGAGGTTTTCGGCTTCGACGACGCCGTCCGAGACGAGGGTGAATTGTTGGCCGCGGGTTATGGATTCGGCGTACTGACTCCGGGGGCGAGGCCGAGGGGGAGGCCGGAGTCGAGTTCGACCTCCTGGCCGTCGCAGTAGGGGGCGGGATGCCCGGCGTTGGCGATGATGACGGTGCCGTCGGCGTCGAAGAGAGCGCAGAAGCAGGTGACGAAGCCGCCTCCGGTGCGGCCGCAGAGCCCGTCGTTCAATGCGGGGGAGGATTTCGGCGGGGGAGGCGGAGGAGATCACGCGCAACATGCCGACGGTTACGGAGGAGCATCGCGGCATTAAGGCCCTTGCCGCTGACGTCGCCGACGCCGGTGCCGGTGGGGCGCTCGAGAACTTGGTAGAAGTCTTCGCCGACTTCCGAGGCGGGCAGATAGACGGGATCGATCTGGTACAGGACGGCAGGGAGGTGAGCAATAGCGACTGGACCTCAGCGGCGGAGGCGAGTTCGCCGCTGAGGCGTTGGCGCTCGGGGAGGAGGCGGGCAGAGCGCTGGTTCACAAGGACGGCGGTGGCAGCGAAGCCGCGAGGAGCAGTTGGGGTAACAAGCTCCGTAACCGTTTGCCCAGCAAGGTCTGAACCCGCTCCTTCAATGCGTCTTCGGTGCCGATTCACGAAGTCCCGGGGGAAGGTACCGACGAATCGGCCCTGGGACGCACGGAGGTGGATCGCTACGACCGCGTCTCGCGCGTGGCCGCCACCGGGATCGCCTTTGGCGCGGTTCGTTTGGCATCGTCTCCGGGAGCCGGACGCGGAATCGGTGTCAGGA
>JANODS010001543.1:0-2625 GCA_031412835.1 Acidobacteriota bacterium
CTGCGGAAGGAGTTCGCGGCGGAGCCGAGTTCGCCAGCGGAGCTGCTTGCTCTAGCCGGCCGGGACACGACGCTGGTCCAGTTTTGGCTGGCTGAAGACGAGGGGGCGGCGTTCGTGATCAGTCCGCAAAGCGTTCGATCGTATCCGCTGCCTGGGCGTCGTCAACTCGCGGCGCAAGTTGACGGCTTCCTGGCGGCGCTGACCGCCCCACTGACGTTCGTGCCGAATGAGACGGCGGCGGCGAAACTACTTCGGCTGACGGCGGCTGATCGGGTTTGGAAGGAACAGCTTCCGGTTCTTCAGAAACTTTTGCCCGTCGCGGCTCGGCATCTGGTTCTGTCTCCGGAGGGGCCGCTCGCCCGCCTTCCGTGGCACTTGCTGACGACGAGCGAAGTGACCGTGGCACCATCGTTGAGTGTGCTGGCCGAACTCCGGCACCGACCACCATCGCCGCACACGGCCGTTTCGGTGGTCGCGCTTCCCTCGCTACGCTTTGCCTTAAAGGAAGCCGAGGCTATCGCGGCGGTGACGCCCATTCAGCGGCCGACGGACATCGACCAAGCGTTGCGCTCCTCGCGGATCCTGCACTTCGCCACGCACACGACCGTCGACGACCGCGAACCCGCGCTGTCGAGCATCACGCTGCCCGACCGCTCCCTTCGGCTGTTCGAACTTTACGGGAAGAGTGTCCGGGCCGACTTGGTTGTTCTGAGTTCCTGCCGGTCCGCGTCCGGCGCGGAGATCAGTGGCGAAGGGACAATCGGATTGGCTCGCGGGTTCTTGCATGCGGGGGCTCGACGTGTGGTCGCCTCGCTGTGGAGCGTCGACGACCAAGCGACGGCTCGGTTAATGGAACATTTTTACACGGCTTTGTTTCGCGGTAAGCAAACCCCTTCGGCGGCGTTGCACGCGGCGCAGGAGACGCTTCGAGCGGAGCCGCGATGGTCCCATCCGGCGTATTGGTCCGGGTTCGTTTTGCAGGGGGACTGGCGTTGACAGGTGACCACCTCGCTAGCTTGCTGGCCGCCCTGGGGCCAGCGGCAGCCGACCGTTACGAGCAATTGCGCTGGCGGTTGGTCCGGCTTTTCCAGTGGGAACGGTGCGTGGATCCGGAGACGCTGGCCGATGAGGCGCTGGACCGCTTGGCGCGGCGGTTGGCGGAAAACGAACCGGTCGCCAAGATTGAGAGCTACCTGTTCGGCATTGCCCGCTTGCTGCTGCGCGAAGAGGCGGCGCGGAACATCCGCCAACGAACGAAGCTCGCCGAGTTTGCGCGCGACCGGACCCGGCTCTCGATACCGGCTTCCGAAGAGTTGGCCGAGCGCCTGAACCGCTGCCTGGCGACGCTGGAGCCAGAGCAGCGTCGGCTGTTGCTGGCGTACTACCAAGACAAACAGCGAGAGTGGCTTGCCACCGAACTGGGGCTGACGATGAACGCGCTGCGCAATCGCGCCCTGCGCTTGCGAGAAAAACTTGAAAAGTGCGTGATGTCCGGCCAGAACCAGTCACTAGGGAAAGAACAGTGAAACAACAAGAAACCATCTGGTTGGCGTATCTGCGGAACGAATTGACAGCCGAGGAACGCGCCGTCGTTCAACAGCACATCATCGAAACTGAAGGCTACGCCGAGGCCTTGGCGGAGTTCGAATATGCCTGGATCGATGAGCAGGCTCGCCGCCGATCATCGTGGCGCGGCGAGATCGTGGCAATCGCCGCGATGGTGTTGCTGGCGGTTATTTGGGTGCTGCGGCCCGGGGTGCCGACGGCAATTCCGGCTGTATTCATCGCGGCGGGCAACCTTCGCGAGGCGGCCGCGACACAGACAATCAAGCTGCCACCGGGGGCCCGGATCACCTTTGAACTCGAACTTCCGACCCCTGCTCCGGGCGGCGTTTGCACCGCGCTGGGGCAGACCGGGCCGTGCTCGGGGCCAGTGTTTCGATTGACGCTTCCCCGCCCTGCCGCGGGACCGCAAGAAATAGAGCTACGGCACGACAACCAATTGCACTCCGTCTACGTCTTTACAATAGAGTGATGCGAAAGCTGTTGTTGCTGTGTGCGCCTTTGGCGCTGGCGCAGGCCGAATTCCTGCACGTGACCATGGCCGTCGACAAGATGGACTGTGCCACTTGTGTAAAGAGCATGGAGATCGGACTCCGCAAGATTCGCGGCGTCGAGAAGGTCGTAGTCGACCCTTCGGTCGGCGTCGTTTTCAACCTGCAACCCGGAAACAAGGTGACGCTGGAGCAGTTGCGCGATGCCATCAAAGGCATCGGGTTTCGGCCCGGCGACGCGACCGTAATTGTGAAGGGCAAGCCCGTGACGCAGGACGGACGATGGCGGTTTGAAATCGACGGAATCAACAAGATCTATAACCTTTCAACGCGGCACGACCACGTGATTCTGGGACTACAGAGCAAGAACGAAGCGGGCGTGAAGGTCAGCGCGGTGACCTCGCCGCCCGCTGATCCGCAGACCGTTCCGATCCTCGACGTGACGGCAATCATCCCATGAAGCTCGGTTTACTGGCGTTTTTTCTGGTCACGGGGCTAGCGGCGCAGACCGATCTGTTTGCTGAGATCGATCCCGCGATGAAGGAGCTGGCGACGACCACGGGCTTGCCGA